>NZ_AYVK01000054.1:0-41201 GCF_000503155.1 Mesorhizobium sp. LSJC285A00 | reverse complement strand
GCGATTCGTGTGTCATCGCAGCGTAGAATCACACCCGATTCCGCAAGGCAATACCTATCTTAGCGCCTATGCCCTTGTGGGGGGAGATTGCCCTAAAGCGCGTCGCGCTGAACGGATTCATACGACGCGCTTTAAGTCTTTGTTTTGATGCATGTTGTTGTCCCAGAACCGCGGCACACTTCTGGGCGACATGCATTAAACCGCAATCCTCGGCCGACCCGATGCAACCGCCACCACATGCGCTTCGATAAACATCCGTTGGGCCTCAACCGTAGACACCTTGAACTCGGTCGAAACTTCTATCTCAGCGTTGTCGGTGCCGGCATTTTTCGCCCGCTCGGCCACAATCGCCCGCACATCAGCCTCCGCTGCCGCGATCGCCTCGGCCTCGTCCGTGAAGTCGCGCACCGTTTGCCCCGACGCCAAACGAAACAAACCTTCCCTGGGCTGGCTGACGCGGGCTTCGGCGGAGACGCGGACCTGGCCGACGACAGCGCCGAGCGCGTTGGCGACATCAGTATCCTCCGGCACCACGCACTCATTACCGACCAGCTCGGCCAAGCCGGCATAGTGCAGCGGCGCCGAGGCGCCGAGGCCAATGACCGGACGATCGAGCGCGACGCTGAGCCTTGCGATGCCGGGATGGGAATCGACGGCGCGCTGCACCAGCGCATGCGCGACGGTGGCGGCGCCATCCAGCCCATCCTCGGCAAAGGCTGTCTCCAGAATGTATTCGGCCGACCAGCGCGTGAGCGTCAGCAGCACGCGTTCGGAAATCACCTCCGGAGACGGCGCGATGTACTGGCCTCGCCCATCACGCTTGCGGGCAAACAGTTCGGCGCCGAGCCGGGCCGCAAGCGGGTCCCAGTTGGCCTGCTTGCCGAGCACATGGGCGGCGTCCGAGGGGGTGAAGCCCGAGATATGCACAAGACCGCGCGAGACCAGCCGGTTCAGCGTGGCGTTCTGGGCGTTCGAGGTGAGCAGCCTGTCGATGGCGAGCGGCACGGCACCAATCAGTTCATACAGTTTCGCCTCGGGCGCGGTCAGGCCGGCGGCGAGCCTGTCCGGCACGCCGGTGCGCAACGCAAAGCGGCCGTCCATGCGGCCGGGGTTGGGCACCCTGAGCTGGCGCTCGAGCTCCGATGTCACGGAAACACCATGCATCATGCCGGCCAGCGCCAGTGGCACCAGGCGGCGCGGCCCGAGCAGGATCTTCGGGTTGAGCGCGCCATCTTCCAGCGCCACTTCGGAATCGCCGCCGAGGCCGAAGGTGCGCATGGCGACCGCCTCGACCATGGTGCGGAAGCCACCGACGGTGGCGCCTTCGGGGTCGAGCCGGGGCCGGCCACCATCGAGCACGGCGACATCGGTGGTGGTGCCGCCAATGTCGGACACCATGGCGTTGTCCAGGCCCGTCATGTGGCGGGCGCCGACCAGGCTGGCGGCCGGGCCGGAGAGGATGGTCTCGATCGGCCGCTGGCGGGCAAACGCCGCCGAAACCAGCGCGCCATCGCCGCGCACCACCATCAGGGGCGCTGCGATGTTGCGGGCTTCCAAAAATCCTTCGGTTGCCGCCACCAGCCGGTCGATCATCGAGATCAGCCTGGCGTTGAGCAAGGTGGTGAGCGCGCGACGCGGACCGCCGAGCTTGGCCGACAATTCATGGCTGGCGGTCACCGGCAGGCCGGTCTTTTCGCGGATGAGGTCGCGCGCGGCGAGTTCATGCGCCGGGTTGCGGGTGGCGAAATAGGCGCACACGGCAAAGCCCGACACCGAGGCGCCGAGTTCAGGGAGTGCTGCTTCCAGCCCCGACAGATCGAGCTTGGCCGCATTGCCGTGCACGTCATGGCCGCCCGGACAAAACACCACCGGATCGGTGCCGAGCGCGGTCTTCAGCCCGTCGCGCGCAAGGTCGGCCCCGGTAAAGCCGATCATGATGAGCGCCACACGCCCACCCTGGCCCTCGACCAGCGCATTGGTGGCGAGCGTCGTCGACATCGACACGAGTTTGATGGCGGCCGGATCAGTGGCCGATTTTTCCAGCACCGCATCGACCGCGCCGGAAATGCCGACGGCAAGATCGTGCCGCGTCGTCAGCGCCTTGGCCTTGGCCAGCACCTTGCCTTTTGGCCCGCCTTGTTCCGACCACAGCACGGCATCGGTATAGGTGCCACCGGTGTCAATACCGAGGAACAGGGGTTTTGGCTTGGCGGTCATTTCTGGCGGTCCGGAATTCTGCTCCCCGCCCTTAGCCGATACGGCCCGGCGGATAAAGGCGGGAGAGGTGGGCCAGTTTGACCTCGTCGCCGCTCATGCCCGTCAAACTTTGTAACGGTCACATTTTTTCATTGGTGCGTGGCCTGCCTTTGCGTGCACCATGCGCCGATCTCATCGCTTTCAGGACTTCGCCATGACCACGCTTCCCGGCATCGCCGACATCCATGCCGCCGCCGCGCGGCTCTCCGGCCTGATCGCCGAAACGACCTTGATCGAATCGCTGGAACTCAACAAGCGCTTCGGCGGCCGCATCCTGTTCAAGCCGGAGACGCTGCAGCGCACCGGCTCGTTCAAGTTCCGCGGCGCCTACAACAAACTGTCTTCGCTGAGCGAAGAAGAGCGCAGCCGCGGCGTCGTCGCCTTCTCCTCCGGCAACCATGCTCAGGGCGTCGCCGCGGCGGCTGCCATGTTCGGCGTCAAGGCGGTCATTGCCATGCCGGCCGACGCGCCGGCGATGAAGATCGCCAATGTCCGCAAGATGGGCGCCGAAGTGGTGCCGTTCGACCGCTTTCGCGACGACCGCATGACGGTGGTGCGACCCTACATGGACAAGGGCATGGTGCTGGTGCCTCCTTTCGACGATCCGGCCATCATCGCCGGCCAGGGCACGATCGGTCTCGAACTGATGCGCCAGGCAAAAGCGCTCGGCGTCAGCCTCGACGCGGTCGTCATTCCCTGTGGAGGCGGCGGCCTGACGAGCGGCATTTCGATCGCCGTCAAGGATGCCTCGCCGGCCACGGCAGTCTGGGCCGTTGAGCCCGAGCATTTCGACGATACCCGCCGCTCGCTGATCGAGGGAAAAAGGGTTTCCAACGAGCCCGGCCACAGTTCGATCTGCGATGCCATCCTCACCGCAGAGCCCGGTGCCATCACCTTCGAGATCAACCGCAAGAACCTCGCCGGCGCCATCGCCGTCTCCGACAAGGCGGCCGCACAGGCGGTGCGCGACGCCATGGCCCATCTCAAGCTGGTGGTCGAACCCGGCGGCTGCGTGGCGCTGGCGGCGCTCTCGTCAGGCGAGATCGAACTGTCGGGCAAATGCGTCGCCGTCGTGCTGTCAGGCGGCAATGTCGATTTCACCACCTATGCCGAGATCATGGCCGCGGCCTGAGAACCGATATGGCAGACGCTGAGATAAGGGCGGCTCTCGATCGCCATTGGGCTGCCTCCGATGCCAATGATCTCGAGACGGAGCATCAGATCTATCGCGAGGACGCGGTGCTCGATTATCCGCAATCAGGCGAGCGCATCAGCGGACGGCACAACATCCAGTCGTCGCGCGCCACGCAGCCCAACCGGAAGCGCTTTGCCATGCGGCGGATCACCGGGTCAGGCGACCTCTGGATAACCGAATATGTCCTGACCTATGACGGGATTCCGTCCTATAGGGTGAGCATAATGGAGTTCGTCGATGGCAAGGTGGTTCGCGAGACCCAGTATTTCGGCGATCCGTTCGAGCCGGGGCAGTCGCGCGCGCAATGGGTCGAACGGATACCTTGAAACACGGCGGCGGTAGCATGACCGGCCACCATCCGCTCGATCGTGCCGAACTGCCTGATGATACGGCCGATCTCGCCCGCTATCTCATCGGCAAGCTCGTGGTGCGGGAGCTGCCGGAAGGCATCGTCAGCGGCCGTATCGTCGAGACCGAGGCCTATGTCACCGGCGACGCCGCCGGGCACGGCTATCGCGGCATGACGCCGCGCAACCGTTCGCTGTTCCTCGGGCCCGGACACGCCTACGTCTACCTCGCCTATGGGGTCTCCTGGATGCTCAATGTCTCGAGCGAGGGGCCGGGCACCGGCACCGGCGTGCTGATCCGGGCGCTGGAGCCGCTCGAAGGCATCGCCATCATGCGGCTGAACCGGGGCGTGGAGCGCCTGCGCGACCTGGCGCGCGGGCCGGGGCGGCTCGCCCAGGCATTGCGGATCGACCGTTCGCTGGACGGCCTCGATCTGTGCCGCCAAGGCCCGCTATGGCTGGCAGCCGACGAGCATCAGGCCGGCGACATCGGCCAAGGCATCCGCATCGGCATCACGAAGGATGCGGACCGCCCGCTGCGGTTCTATGTCAGGGGCAGTCCGTTCGTCAGCGGTCCGCGATCGCTCAATTCCTGAACGCTCAGTCGAGCGTGCGCCTGAACCGCACCAATGCGACGCCGGCAAACAAGGCCACGAACCCGACCAGCCAGGCGATCTCGCCCGCAACCGCCGGCAGTTCGGCGCCCTTCAGCATCACCGCGCGGGTGATGCGCAGAAAATGCGTCAGCGGAAAAATCTCGCCGAAGGTCTGCGCCCAGCCCGGCATGCCGCGATAGGGGAACATGAAGCCGGACAGCAGGATCGACGGCAGGAAGAAGAAGAAGGTCAGCTGCAGCGCCTGCATCTGCGTGCGGGCGATGGTCGAGATGGTGTAGCCAAGCAGCACCAGCGCCAGCACGAACACCAATACGGCTGTAAGCAGCAGCGACATGGAACCGGTGAAGGGGATGGCGAACAAGAGCTTCGACGCCGCCAGCACCACCACCACCTGGACGCCACCGACCACAAGATAGGGCAGCACCTTGCCCAGCATGATCTCGAACGGGCTGGACGGCATGGCGAGCAGGTTTTCCATCGTGCCGCGCTCGGTCTCGCGGGTCAGCGCGATCGAGGTCATCATCACCAGGGTCATCTGCAGGATGACGCCGAGCAGGCCGGGCACGATGTTGTATTGCGAGATGCCTTCCGGATTGTAGCGCTGGTGCACCACCACATCGAGCTGGCCCCTGGCGGCCTCACTCGCCGCCTCCTGCGTGCCTTGCGCCCGAAGCAGTGCCTGGCTGGCCACTTTGCTTAGCGTCGAGATGGCGCCGCTGGCGGCGGCCGGGTCGGTGGCGTCGGCCTCGATGAGTATCTGCGGATTGTCGCCGCGCTCCACCCGGCGGCCGAAATCGGCCGGGATGGTGACGACGAAGGCGACATCGCCGCGGGCCATCAGGAATTCGGCAGCCTCGGCACTTTGCGCAACATGGTCGAAGCGGTAGTAGCCGGTCGTCTGCAGGGCCGCGACAATGGCGCGGGTGTAGGGGTCGTTGCTGGTCGCCACCAGTGCGGCAGGCAGGCTTTTGGGATCGTTGTTGATGGCGTAGCCGAACAGCACCAGCTGCAAAAGCGGCACGCCCAGCATCATGGCGAAGGTGATGCGGTCGCGCCGCATCTGGATGAATTCCTTGATCAGCAGCGCACCGAGCCTGGCGAAGGAGAAGACGCTGTTCATGCCATATTGTCCTTCGAGCCGGACATGAACTGGATGAAGACGTCCTCGAGGCTGGTCTCGCCGGGTTTTACGCTGACGCCCTTGTGCTCCTTCTCGACATCGGCGAGCGCCTTTTCGAGCTTTGCCTTGTCGGAGCCGACGACATGCAGCGTCGCGCCGAACGGCGCCACCTGGTCGACGCCGGGCCGGTCCCTGAGTGCATCGGCGACCTGGTCGAGGCGCGGTCCCTGCAGCACGAAGGTGGTCAGACCGGCATTCGTCACCACCTCGTCCACCGTGCCGGTGGCCAGCATCTTGCCGTAGGAGATGTAGCTGATGCGGTGGCAGCGCTCGGCTTCGTCCATGTAGTGGGTGGACACCAGCACGGTCAGACCGCCGCTCGCCAGCCGGTGGATCTCGTCCCAGAATTCGCGCCGCGCCTTCGGATCGACGCCGGCGGTCGGCTCGTCGAGCAGCAGCAGCTTCGGCTTGTGCATGATGCAGGCGGCCAGTGCCAGCCGCTGCTTCCAGCCGCCCGACAGCGTGCCGGCGAGCTGGTTGCGGCGGCTCGTCAGGCCAAGCTCTTCCAGCGTTTTCGACACATGCTCCTCGACCGGCTTCAGCCGGTAGAGCCGCGCCACGAATTCGAGATTCTCGCCGATCGTCAAATCCTCGTAGAACGAGAATTTCTGCGTCATGTAGCCGACTTCGCGCTTGATGCGGAGCGACTCGGTGCGGATGTTGAAACCCAGCACCGTACCTTCGCCCTCGTCGGGCGTCAGCAGGCCGCACATGATGCGGATGGTCGTCGTCTTGCCGGACCCGTTGGGCCCGAGAAAGCCGACGATCTCGCCCTCGGCCACCGTCATCGTCACATGGTCGACGACAGTCTTGTCGCCGAAACGCTTGACCAGGCCATGAACGTCGATGGCGTTCATTTTGCGGAGGCCGCCAGCTCGACATCGACGATCTGTCCCGGCTGCAGCGCTTGCGCCTTGCCCTCAGGCCGCGCCTCGACGAGGTAGACCAGCTTCTGCCGGTTCTCGAGCGAGTAGATCACCGGCGGGGTGAATTCCGGGTCGGGCGAGACATAGCTGACGCGCGCCTTCACCTCCGGCCCGCAGCCGTCGCAATGGACGACAAGCAGCGTGCCGACCTTGATCGACGAGAACGCACTTTCCGGGACATAGACGCTGAGCTTTACCGCACCGTCCGGCAACATCGAAATGACAGGCGCGGTCGGACCGGCGGTGTCGCCGGGATTGCGGATGACGTCATTGATGCGGCCGGGCGAGGGTGCCGCCAGCACGCGCTTCGACAGCCGCCACTCAGACTGCTTCAACGCCGACTGCGCCTGTTTGACCTGATTGTCTGCCGCCTTGATCGTTTCGGGACGCGCAGGCAGACCGCCGACGGCGAGGTTGGCCTGCGCCTGGCCGACCTGCGCATTGGCGGTCTCCAGCGTCGCGGCTGCGGTGTCGTAGTCGGCCTGCGTGCCGGCACCGCGCTTGAACAGGTCGGCGGCGCGGTCGTATTTGCGCTTGGCATCCGTGGCCTGGGCCTTGGCCATGTCGACCTCGGCCTTCAGCACCGCGATCTCCTCCGGCCGCTTGCCGATCTGCAGGTCGGCCAGCTGCGCATGCGCCTGGGCGAGCGCGGCCTCTGCCTGGGCGACGGCGATTTTTGCGTCGGCGCTTTCGAGAGTCACCACAGGCGTGCCTGATACAACACGGTCGCCGCGCTTGACCGCGACGGTCTCGACCTGCGCCACTTCGATCGGCGCCAGCAAGACATAGTCGCCCTCGACATAGCCGACGGCAAGCGGCGCTGCCGGCGCGCAGGCGCCGAACAGCTGGGCTGCGAGCGGCAGGGAACAGAGAAAACTCATCGCTTGCCCTCCTTGCGGGCGACCGGATTTCGGGCCGCCAGTATGGCGCCAAGATTGCTTGTGACCGCCGCCACCACCTTGGCGGCTTCGGTGTTACCGATCTCGCGCCAGCCCATACGACGCATCACTGCTTCGCGGCCGATGCGGAAATAGATGACCTGGCCGATCAGCGTGAAGACCACGAGCTTGGTGGCCTCGCTTTCGGCCGGCTCGCCCGTCGCCTGTTCCCAGATCTGGCAGAGGCGGCGATGCGTCGGTTCGAACACCCCGTCATAGATGCGGTCGAGGGCGGCCGTCGGATGCGACAACTCTCTAAGTACGAATTGTACGATCTCGCCCGCCTCCGGCCTGGCGACGACAAATCCTACCATCCGCTCCAATGCGGTCGAGAGCTGCGCCCGCGCCGTCTCTGAACTGGCTTGACCTTGCAGCTGCATGCCGCCGAGCGCATGGCCGGCAACCGCCTGGATGGTCTCAACGATGTGGTCGGCGGCGGCCCCGCGCAGCCCTTCCTTGCCGCCGAAATGATAGGCGATGGAGCCGATGTTGGCCTTCGCCTCCGCCGCGATCTCGCGCGTCGAGGTGCCGTCGAAGCCCTGCCGCCCAAACAGTTTGAGCGCGGCCAGCACCAGTGCGGCGCGCGTCTGCTCGGCGGGCGATGTCTCCTGGCGGGGCATTTTGTCGGGCGCGGATTTGATCATGTCGGCGTGTTTAATCAATCGATTGATTAAAGTCAAATTGATTATCTACGGCCGCTTGCCATGTCGGGCCGCAGACGCTTTAGTGCGCGGCCATGGGCAAGGAAGTCGAACGCAAGTTCCTGGTCTCCACCGCCGAATGGCTAGAAATGGCCGAGGCGAATATACGCATTCGCCAGTTCTACCTTGCCGCAGCACCTGGCCGCACCGTGCGCGTGCGCATCAGCGACGGCAGTTCGGCGAAGCTGACGCTCAAATTCGGCAGCAGGATCCGCGAGCGTGACGAATACGAATATGAAATTCCACTGGCGGACGCAGAGGAAATGCTGGCCTTCGCCATCGGACATGTCATCGAGAAGACACGCCACCATGTTAGGCATCGCGGCTATCTCTACGAAGTCGATGTTTTCGGCGGGATTCTAGCCGGCCTTGTGGTGGCCGAGCTGGAGACGCCGGAGGATGTACCTGACGAAATGCTGCCTGATTGGCTCGGCCGCGAAGTGACCGGCGAGCAGAGATTTTACAACGCGTCGCTCGCCCTAGAGCCGGATGATTTGAGGTCGGGTCGACCTAAAATCGGAATCCGGCTCTAAATCAAAAGAGATGGAGCATGATGTCGTCCGAAAACCGCTTCACACTTTTCGGCATCATGCTCTAGGGGGATTCCGGAGATCGCCGCATGAGCTTTCGCATCGATCCGCGCCTGCCGCTGACCGGCGAGGTCAGGCGTATCCTTGGCGAGGAGATCGGCAAGGCGCTTGCCCATCTGGCCGTCGCGCGCGACCAGCCGGAGCAGGCATTGCACAAATGCCGCAAGCGGCTGAAGANGCGCGCCTTGCTGCGGCTGGTCCGTTCCGGAAATGAAACATTCTGTCGGACTGAGAACCAATGCTACCGTCAGGTGGCGGCGCTGCTTGCCGGGCCGCGCGAGGCGACCGCGCTGGTCGAGACCGTCGACCGGCTGGCAGCCGCCTTTCCCGAGCAGGTTGCCGGCGGCGGCCTCGACAGCGTGCGCGACCGGCTGATTGCCCGCCAGCATGAAATGCATGCCGGCGCCGGCCTCGACGCCGCCATAG
The DNA here is from genome assembly GCF_000503155.1 of Mesorhizobium sp. LSJC285A00. Classification (NCBI taxonomy): domain Bacteria; kingdom Pseudomonadati; phylum Pseudomonadota; class Alphaproteobacteria; order Hyphomicrobiales; family Phyllobacteriaceae; genus Mesorhizobium; species Mesorhizobium sp. LSJC285A00. Next base: position 32,025 of record NZ_AYVK01000054.1, on the reverse strand, counting down.
GCGCGGCCACGGCCGCCTGCGAGGAAGGCCTGATCCGGATCGAGCGGCTGCTGCTCCCCGATCTGCCTGAGCATGCAGCCGATGTGGTTGCGGAAGGCGCTCGCAAGACCTTGCGCCGTGCCAGGAAGGCGCTGGACCGGGCGGGATCGCGCGGCGAAGCAGAGGATTTCCACGATCTGCGCAAGGCTGCCAAGACCCACTCGATGCATTTGTCGCTGCTCGGCCGGCTGTGGCCGACGCCGATCAAGGTGCGGCGCAAGGCGGTCGACGAACTGGGCGAAAGGCTCGGCGAACTGCACGACGTCTTCGTCATGCGCGTGTTGCTCGAGGCCGACGGTGAGCCGCTCGGCGATGCGCAGGAGAAAAGGCTTCTTGGCAAGCTTTTGAAGCGCTCGGAAAAAAGCCTGAAGAAGAGCTGCCTCGCCGGAGCGGCCGAGCTGTTCGGCGACAGCCCCAAGCGCTCGACAAAGAAACTCGCGCGCAATGCGCGCGACGACCTCGCCGGCCCGGTATTGTCGAAAGAGGTCCCGGTCGGTTGATCATGGCCGAGGACGTCACCTCGTGCTAGTCACACTTTGCCATGACCGCGCCGCGCGACACGATTCTCGACCGCCTTGGCCGCTGGCTTGCCGGCCGGCTGCAGGACGAATCCTCGGGCTATGAGCCCTACACGCCGTCCGACGCCGAGACGTTGCGGCGCACGCTCGAACCCGGCGACATCCTGCTCATCGAAGGCAACCAGAAGATCTCCGCGGCCATCAAATACCTGACACAGTCGACCTGGTCGCATGCGGCCTTCTATATCGGCGATGCGTTGTCCGAACCGGAGGACGGATCGGAACGGCGTCGGCTGATCGAAGTCACGCTCGGCGAAGGCTGTGTCGCCGTGCCGCTGTCGCGCTACCGCACCTACAACACCCGTATCTGCCGGGCGAGCGGGCTGGCGCCGGAAGACCGCGACCATGTCGTCGCCTTCATGATCGGCAAGCTCGGCCTGAAATACGATCTCAAGAACATTTTCGACTTGCTGCGCTTTTTGCTGCCGACGCCACCGGTGCCGGTGCGCTGGCGCCGCCGCATGCTGGCTTTCGGTTCCGGCGATCCGACGCGCGCCATTTGCTCGACGCTGATCGCCGAAGCCTATGGCGAGATCCGCTACCCGATCCTGCCCGAGATCACCCGCGCGCCCGGCCGCGCCTCGGCGCAGTCGAACTATTCGCGCCGCGAAATCCTGCACATCCGCCACCACTCGCTCTACACGCCGCGCGACTTCGACCTGTCGCCCTTCTTCCGCATCGTGAAACCGACGCTGGAATTTGGTTTCGACTACCGGGCGGTGACCTGGGAAGATAGGGCCGCTGAGGCGAAGGCCGCCGAATAGCAACCATTCAAACCGGCGCCGATGGCGAGTGGCGCCCTATGAGATCATTCGAGACAGTGTCGATGATCTCAGCGGAAAGCGTCGGATCGGGCACGACGCGGGAGAGGATCACCGATCCGACCATTTCCGCTAGGAATGCGATCGCGGCACTCCGCTTCGCGGCCGGGTCGCTTCCCGGCAGGAGTGAAATGATCAACGCGACATAATTGCTGACGATGCTTCCGAAGAACGATCGAAGCGCTGGATCGTCGTGCCGGGCGGCATCGGCCGCCAGTGCGGTGAGGCTGCATCCGTGCCCCGGATTGTCGCGATGATGGTCCGAGATGTAGTGGCGCACGAGCGTCTCAAACGGAGTATCGGTCGAAGCGAGCCGGGCGGATAGATCGGCGCTCATGTCACTGAAGGCCCGCTGCATGGCCTGAACGATGAGGTCGTCCTTCGACTTGAATTGTCGGTAGAAGCCTCCGTGGGTAAGCCCGGCCGCGCTCATCAGATCGGCAATGCCGATCCCGTCGATCCCTTGTTCGCGGAAGAGCTTTGCGGCGGTATCGATGACCCGCTCTCGATTTAACTCGACCATCTCCTTGCTCACCTTCACGACCGCATCCTCTCCTATTGATGATAATCGACATATAAGACGTGGCGGAGGCGCTTGACAATGATTATGGCGGTCATTATCACCTAATGATTACGATCATAATCATTAGGCAGGAAAGTTGAGATGACACAAGTTCAGTCGCGCGCCGAGAAGATCGCGCTGATCACCGGCGCTTCGGGTGGCATCGGGCATGCGGCCGGACTTGCGCTCATCCGGGCGGGGTATCGCGTGTTCGGCACCAGCCGCCGAGCTGCGCCCAACGAAGTGCGTCAGGGCATTCACATGGTCCCTTGCGACGTCACCGATGATGGGTCCGTCAGAGACGCCATCAAGCAAGTTGTCGCCCTCGCCGGCCGGATCGACGTACTGGTAAACAATGCGGGCCGCAGCCTGATCGGCGGCGCCGAGGAATCATCGGTCGCTCAAGCCCAAAGCCTGTTCGACATAAATGTCTTCGGCATCGTTCGCATGACCAATGAAGTGCTGCCCATCATGCGCAGACAGGGCGAGGGCCGGATCATCAACATCAGTTCGGTGTCCGGTTTCCTGCCGGGGCCATTCACCGCCCTCTACACCGCCACCAAACACGCAGTCGAAGGATATTCCGAGTCGCTCGATCACGAACTTCGAACGTTCGGCATCAGGGTTTCCCTTGTCGAGCCCGCCTTCACCCGCACCGGACTGGAAGAGAACGCCGAACAGCCTGACCGGATTTCCGGCGTCTACGAACAGGGGCGCTCAGCCATGAATTCGACCTGGCGCAACAGAATCGCGAGCGGCGATCCGGTGGAAGCCGTGGCCGACAAAGTGGTACAGGCAGCCACCGAAAAGACGCCGAGCATGCGCTATACGCCTGGCAAAACGGCAGGCCGTCTTCGCTTCATGCGGCGCTTCGTGCCCGAAAACATGTTCGACAAGAGCTTCCGCAAGCAGATGGGCGTGGCCGATTGATCTAAAATCACGGCATCGCCAGGCCAGTCCGGCAGGCGAGCCTCCTTTCGCCGAGGAGCGACGAATGAAGTCCTATTTGTGCAAATATATTCCGCCGCGTTCCGACTTTCTGGCAACGATGACCACCGATGAGGAAGAGTGGATGAAGGAGCACGGAGCATTCCTGGATGACCTGCTTGAAAAGAGGCTTATCGTCGCGCACGGCCCCGTGATGGACCCGGCTGGCGGTTATGGGGTGTCGCTCTATCGGATTGCCGATGATCTGGACATAGAGGCGATCACCTCGGAGGACCCGATCGTGAAGAATGGCGCCGGGCACTACGAACACCATCCGATGCTGCATTTGAAAACGCACGGCTAACCATTTCGACCAAACCGCATCGATGCGGCAGCGAAAGTCGCTCTCGAACGGGCCAGCTTTGCGCACGCTGGCGGGCGCGATCCTGTCGAGGTTTCTGGCGTCCATCCTGCCGAGGTGCAGGCGTCTCACATGGCGGCCTGCATCACGCCGAAACCGCAATAGCGCCCTGGTTTTCGGCTCTGTGTTCGACCCAGACATGGACCGGTTCGTCCCGGCCGCGGATGCTAACCGGTCCATGATCGCGCGCATTCAGCTGTGTCCCGAGCGATTCCGCCTTCGCGGCCTCAATCAGTCGTGACCCAAAGCAAATATTCGCCTGAAGCTCCCGGCAGAGCGCCTGCAAACGGCTGGCGACGTTGACGGTGTCGCCCACCACCGCGAAGGACAGGTTGCGCTCGCTGCCGACCGCGCCGAGGACGACGGCGCCATATTGTGCACCGATCCGAACGTCCAGCGGCGGATATCCTCTGGACACACGCTGGACATTCCAGTCTTCGATAGCGGCGATCATCGCTTCAGCGCACCGGATGGCCCGGGTTGCGTCGTCATGGCTGGCTTGCGGAACCCCGAAGGTCGCCATGATGCAATCGCCGATATAGTTGTCGACGGTGCCATGGTGGTCGAAAACGACCTGCTCCATGCGACGGTGGAACTGACGCAGTAGTTCGAACACTGCTTCGGCCGGATGATCCTCGGAATAGTGTGTGAAGCCGACGATGTCGGCGAACAGCACCGCGATATCCTGCCGGCGGACCGGGCCGAAGGGCTCGTCATCCGTGGCGAGCTGGTCGACGACATTGGGCGAAAAATGCCGGGCGAGATTGGCGCGGGCGCGCTCCGCCTTGACATAGTCTTCCGACAGATGTCGGGAACGAGAGACGACCAGCGCCATGATCGCGCCGATAATCAGCACAACCAACACATTGGTCGCCTGCGCGAACGTATCGACGAAATTGGGGTTGAGATAGAGATTCAGTCGCTCTGTCATCGGCAGCGAATAGAGGTTCGTTGCCGGAATGACGGTTCCCGCATGAAAAACCACCCATCCCACCCCGATCGTCCACGTCAAGGCCGCGAGCGCGCCGAGATAGAGCGCCAATCGTGTCGAAAGGGTCAGCGCGCCAAGGCATACGAAAATCAGCAGGAATTTGAAGCTGCCCTCGCGCAGTTGCATCGCGGCCGGCGCGACCTCGAGGGAAAACGGGTTGGGCGTTACCAGCAGAACGGTCAACAGAATGATGTCCAGCGTACCGACGAGGTAACCGATCCACCATGGCGCGTTGCGACGGCGCGCAAAGCGAAACTGGATCAGGCCGACGAGTTGGAACAGCGCGAGGCCCGCCAGCACGAAGAGCAGCGAGGCATCCCAGCGGCTGATCAAGGAAAAGAAGCAGGAGATCACGGCGAGCGATGCCGTGCGCGCCCAGAACTGCAATGCAGCACCCTGGCGTTCTGCGCGCTCCCGCAAATTTTTCAGGCGCGAATAGCGGCGAAGTTCAAGTGTTGGCGCGGTCGGCATAGGATCACTTCGATTTTGCGGGGACGGTCACGCATTCGGCAAACCCGCCCCGTACAGTCTGGCAAATCAGCGCGCGAACTCTATCATGAATGTGGCTTCATTTTTGAAGCACCTCCGGACTGGAGCGCGACAAGCTCAGCCGCCAGATGCAATCCTGCTCGGATGATGGCCCAGTCAGGCCGGCAACGGGCGGCGTCCCTTTGCCGGAGCGGTGGGCCGGTCGGACGCACCGGCATCCCTGGGGTGCGGGCCGATCGGCATGATCGCCGGAAACGGGGTTGCGCCAAAAGCAAACGTCCATTTGTAGCCGGTCAGCCCGTCTTCCGGCGTCGTGTGCTGGTCGTGATGGGCGAGCAGTTTGGCGCGCTCGGCCAGTTCCTCCGCCTCGCGCTTCACCATCTCCGCCGTCTCCGGCCGCATCCGCCTGGAGAAAGAGACGAAGGTCGCTTCCCGCTCCAGATGGGTGATCGCCCAGCCGATGAAATTCTTGTTTGTCATCTCGAATAGCGGCCTGAGCGGCCCTTCGAAATTCCACTGGATCGGTGTGTCGACCAGCAGCCGTGCCGACAGCCCGCTGCCCAATGCGATCAGGCCGATCGCTTCGAGATCGCGCAGATAAAGGAACATCGAGGCTTCGCTCAAGCCTTGCGAGCGCATGACGCCTTCGGGCGTGAACTTCTCCGACAGCATGACGAAGATGAACAGCAGCGCCGGCCGTCCCGCGAGCTTGCGCTCGATCTCCGGCGCGATGCGATTGACCGGTCCCGGCCCCCGGTTCATCGACCCCAGCACGTTTTCCAGCTCGACGCCGGCGGCAGCGCAGATCCCGATGAGACGGTCGAGCTTGCAGTTGCGCTCGTGGAAGATGCGCTTCACCGTCGGCTCGGAAACGCCCATCCGCCCGGCAAGCTCACGATAGGTGACGCCCTTGGCCTTCAGCGTCCGCTTCAGCGCCTCGAAAATCAAGCCGTTCATGGAATGCACCTCTTTTGCGCCATTTCGTATCGGTTTCCGATACTAGCTCGAATCTTCCTTCCGGAAAAGTATCGAAACTCCTACCTCTCCGCCATCCATCACAGGAGACCTGGCCATGAAAACCCTCATCCCCTCTATTTGTCTCGCCGCCTTCGGTATCGCGCTCGTGCCTGCGGCCGAGGCCGCCGAACTCTGGCGCGCCTCGGGCTTCGAGCAACCCGAATCGGCGCTGTTCGATGCCGCCAACAATCGCATTATCGTCTCCAACATCGTCGGCAATCCCGGGGAGGCCGACGGCAACGGCTATCTCTCGGTGCTGTCGCTGGACGGCAAGGTCGTTAGCCGGCACTGGACCGCCGGCATGGATGCACCGAAGGGCTCGGCGATCTCTGGCGGCAAGCTCTACGTCGCCGACATCACCAAGGTGCGCATCGTCGATCTCGCCAGCGGCAAGCTCATCTCGACGATCGATGTGCCCGGCGCCGTTTTCCTCAATGACGTGACATCGGACAGTTCGGGCAAGGTTTATGTCACCGACATGCTGGCCGATGCGATCTACCGCATTGACGGCGACAAGCCGGAACTGTTCGTGAAGGATGCGAAGCTCGCCGCACCCAACGGCATCTTTGCCGATCGCGATCGGCTGATCGTGGCGTCCTGGGGCAAGGGCATCAAGCCGGACTTCAGCACTGCCGCGCCCGGGGGCCTGCTGTCGGTCGATCTCGCGACGAAAGCCGTGACGCCGCTGCCTGGCGCACAAAACTTTGCCGACCTCGACGGCGTCGTCGCCATCGGCGACAGCATCTACGCCACCGCCTTCATGACCGGCACGCTCTATCGGTACAAAGTCGGCGAGGCGCCGGAGGCTGTAGAGCAGTTCAAGCCGGGCAGCGCCGATATCGGCACAGACGGCACGCGGATTTTCGTGCCGCTGATGAACGAGGGCGAGATCGTGGTGCTGAGCCTGGACTGACGGCGCACATTTGCCCGCTCAGCCAACGGGCGCGGCTTTGAGTTGCGCCCGCGCATCCTTGATCGAAGCGGCAAAGGTCACCAGCGGGCGCTTGACGCCGTGGTTGATCAGCATGCGCCGTGTCTGCGGCGAGGCACCGGCGATGATGAAACGCACCCCTGCGCGCTTCGCCTTGTGCGCCGCGCCCTCGATGACATTGGCCGCGGTGGAATCGAAGAACGGCACCGCCGAACAATCGAGGATGAAGTTCTTGCGCTGGTCGGCGATGCGGTCGAGCACCGTGCCGACAGTCGAGGCGGCGCCGAAGAAGAAGGCGCCGGAGATGCGATAGACGACGGTGTCGGCGTCGCTTGCCTCGCTTGCATCGTAGGCGCAGCCGCTGCTGTCGGCGACATCGTCCTGCACCAGCGGCAAATCCGCCTCCACGGCGATCGACTTGGCCATACGGTCGATGAACAGGATCGAGCCTAGCGCGAAGCCGACGACGATGCCTTCGGTGAGGTCGCGGAAGACGACGATCAGGAAGGTTGCCATCAGCACCAGGGCATCGCCGCGCGAAGCGCGCAACAACGTGGCGAAGGCCTGCTTCTCGAACATGTTCCAGCAGACAACCGCCAGCACCCCGGCAAGGGCGGCAAGCGGGATGTAGCTGGCCAGCGGTGCGGCCACCAGCATGAAGACCAGCAGAAAAAGCGAATGCAGCATGCCGGAAACCGGCCCATGCGCGCCGGCCCGCACATTGGTGGCGGTGCGGGCGATGGTGCCGGTGGTGCAGATGCCGCCGAACAGGGCAGACGCGATGTTGGCAAAGCCTTGCGCCACCAGTTCGCAATTGGAACGGTGACGCCGCCCGGTCATGCCATCGGCGACCACGGCCGAGAGCAGCGATTCGATGGCACCGAGCAGCGCAAAAGCCACCGCATCCGGCAGCACCGCAATCGCCTTGTCGAGGTTGAGTCCCGGCAGTGCCGGCAACGGCAGGCTGCGCGGAATGCCGCCATAGCGCGTGCCGATCGTTTCCGCCGGCAGCGAAAGCAGCGCCACGACAAGGGAGGCCAGTCCGACGGCGATCAGCATGCCCGGCCAGCCGGGCCGCCAGCGCTTCACCCCGACGATGGTGGCGATGGTCAGCGCCGCCACCAGCGTTGCCGAGATATTGAGCGTGCCGGCCGCGTGGCCGATCGCCATCAGCTTCGGCAGCAGCGGCCCGGGCTCCGGCCCGGCAAGCCTCAGCCCGAACAGTTCCACGATCTGGCCGGAGAAGATGATGATCGAGATGCCGGCGGTGAAGCCGACCGTCACCGGGTAAGGGATGAATTTGATATAGGTTCCGAGCCGGAGATAGCCGATGGCGAGCAGGAAGATGCCGGCCATCATCGTCGCCAGCAGCAGTCCGTCGACGCCTTCGCGCTGCACCGTCGCCGCCACCAGCACGATGAAGGCGCCGGCCGGGCCGCCGATCTGGAAGCGGCTGCCGCCGAGCGCCGAGACGATGAAGCCGCCGACAATGGCGGTGAACAGGCCGCGCTCCGGCGTCACGCCCGAAGCAATCGCAATCGCCATCGACAGCGGCAACGCGACAATAGCGACGGTCAGCCCGGCCATGAAGTCGGCCTTGAACTGCGGCAGGCGGTAACCTTCGCGCCAGACCGTCACCAGCTTGGGCGTGAACAGCTCTGAAAATGTCGGCTTTGCCGACTTCTGGGCCGGTTGATGCACTGCCCGCCGGATCTGATCCATGGACTGCCTTCCGCTTGCGTGAAGGCGGCGGGATCGTCGGCAGGACTGTCGGCGGTCGCCGTCGCGACTATATGCCGGCTCAGCCTTGCGGGTTCGGCGGCGCGACCGGCTTGAGGCGCACGCCCCGGCCGCCGCGCTCGCTGGTCTGGTTCTCGCCGATGAGCTCCACCCCGGCCTCGTCGAGAGCCTGGATAACCTTCATCAGCGTATCGACCACACCCCTGACCACGCCGTCACTCGCTTCCATGCGCTGGATTGTCGGAAGCGAAACGCCGGCACGCTCGGCGAGTGTCTTCTGATCGATGCCGGCCAGCGCCCTCGCGGCGCGCATCTGGGCGGCAGTGATCATCGGTCGGAACCCCCGTCTGAGTCTGCGGAGACGACGTGTAATACAATCATAGTGATGTTTCAACCATCATAAAGCATACATGAAACATGATCTCCTCACAAAGCCGGATGGCGGGATACGGGATGAGCATGCTACGTTAACCGCCTTGGCTCTTATTGGCGGGGAAATATCAGTTGAAGATTTTCAGGACCTTGACGACGTCGGCAGCCTTGCTGTCGGCGGTTTTTCTGCTGGCAGGCTGCGGACACGGGCTGATCAACCGGCTGATTTGAATGTCGCTCCGGATCGTCAGTCTTCGGGCTCGTTGCCACCGGCCACCGCCTTGTTCCGCTGCAGCATTCGCGCCGCCAGCCAGCACAGCGTCGCCCAGGTGAAGCCGGCGCACCATCCCGCCAGCACGTCGGAAGGCCAGTGGACGCCGAGATAGACGCGGCTGACGCCGACCAGCAGCGTTACCAGCACCGCCAGGCTGAGGACATAGATTTTCGTCGTTCGTCCCGGCAGGAAGCGCGCTGCCAGCGAGCCCAGCGTGAGATAGGTCACCGCCGACAGCATGGCGTGGCCGCTGGGAAACGACAGCGACGTCTCGTTGGCCAGGTGCGAGACAAGATCGGGGCGCGGCCGGTCGATGCCGGCCTTGAGCAAGGTCGACAGCAGCTGCCCGCCAGCCACCGCGACAAAGATCAGCAGCGCCGTCCTCGGCCTACGGATCAGCAGGAAATAGACGATCACCGCCGTTACGATCAGCACCAGCACGCTGGAGCTGCCGAGGCTGGTGATGTCGCGCATCGCGCCTTCCAGCCATGCCGGGCCGACGGGAACATCCGGCTGACCCACTTTTCGGAAAGCAAGCAGGATCTCAGTATCGAAAGCGTGCGGCGTGGTGGCCCGCGCCACCTCCATCAGTTCCTCGAAGCCCCACAGCCCGGCGGCTATCACCAGCCCGGCCAGCAGCACCGGAAATTCAAGCCAGTTGGTGAACGCACGCGGGGTCTTCATCGGATTACAGTCGCCCCTGCAGGTAAGGCCCGAGCGAGATCAGCACCACCGCCGCGATGGCCAGCACGATGCCGGTCGCCTGCAAGGCATTGACGCGTTCGCCGAAGAACACCAGCGCCACCACATTGACCGCCACCAGCTGGATCACCGCCGACAGGCTGAACGACACCGACATGCCGAACTCACGAACCAGCCGCAGCATCATCAGATTGCCCGCCGTATACAGCGCCAGTGTCAGCACGATCTTGCCAAGGCTTGGCGCCAGCCCCCATTGCTTGGCCGCGATTGCCGCCAGCAGGAAAATCACCGTCGAAACGACGAGCTGCGCCAGTCCCCAGAAACTCACTTTTGTGCCTCGCTGTCGTTTGTGGCAGCCCTTGTTTCGCAAGCGTGGCGGCACGTCAAGCAGACTGCGGCGGAACAGGCCCGACGATGACGAGAGGTGGCTGAATGAATGGCAGCACGATCGCGGTCTGATTGCAACGCTCGGGCCGGATTAACGCAAACCCAGGCAGCTGCCCACCCAAGCCCCGGAAAAGAATGGACATTTAAACATGGCGCCCTACCTCTTCTGGAGGAGAGTGCCATGCCAAAGTCCGTCTATGACCGTGGCCTGCTGAAACCCGACGACATCGCCAGGCTGCAACGCGTGTTCGACGAAGCCTGCCGCAGGCGCGACGTGCATCCCGATTCGGCGGAGGCGCGGGAGATCGCGCTGAACCTGCTTGCGCTGCACAATGCCGGGATGGTCGAGGAAGATATGCTTATGGAAACCGTGGGTTTCCGCAGGCTGGAGCCGAAATCAGCCTGAGGCCCGCAAGGCGGCCTATCCGGCGCGCTGCACGACGGCCACATTCATCTCTGCCCTCAGCCTGAAGCCGATGGACTCGTACAACCGGACCGCGCCGGCATTGCTGGCATAGGCATGCAGGTAGGGAACTTCGCCGCGCGCAAAAATTCGGTTGGCCACGAACACCGACAGCAGCCGGCCGAGGCCGCTGCCGCGAAATTCGGGATGCGAGCAGACGCCGCTGAGTTCGCTGTAGCCGGGCTGCTTCATGCGCTCGCCGGCCATCGCCGCCAGCCGGCCGCCGATCTTCACGCCCCAGAACTCGCCGAGGCTCAGCGCCTTGAGCGTGAACGGGCCGGGCTTGGTCAGTGACGCCAAAGCAAGCATCTCGGCCGCGTCGTCCTGCGTCAGCTGCTGCACACGCTCGTCCGACACGGAAGGCAATGGCGCCTCGGCAACCATCTGAACGCCGAAGGCGGTCACGGTCGCGGTCAGTTCCGGCGGCAAGGCAATGGGGTCCGCCTGGAGCATGAACACGCTCTCACCTGCAGGAATGAGGCATGCGAGCGCCTGCAGGCTCTCAGCGCCGTCTGCCCCGGAAGCCGCGAAGGGGACGATTGAGGAGGGATAGCGCCTGGCGAGCCTGTCGCCATACGCAAAGATCCGATGCCGCGTGTCGAGCGCGCTCCAGACCGGACGATCGAGGACATGGCTCATGGCGCAGCATCCTGTTTCACACGACGGTCGAGCGGGGCCGCGGCCAGGCCGTCCTCTATTGCCGAGAGTTGTTCGAGAAGCGGCCCTGCAAGGCCTTTGCACAAGTCGGCAACGGCGTTCTCGATGCGCGGCCAAACGTCCCTCTTCGCCTTATCGACCAGGCGCTGGCCCTTCGCGGTCAGCGAGATCATCCTGCGGCGCTGGTCGTCGTTCGATGGCGCGGCCTCGACCAGCCCCAACTCGGCCAGCAGCGCCACGCTGCGCGTCACCCCCGGCTGGGTGATCCCCAGTGACTGCGCCAGCTCGCCGACAGGCAGCGGCCCGAGCCGGTCCAGCGCGGCCAGCAGAGGATACTGGCTGGACTGCACCGGCACCTCCAGCCCATCGAGCATGCGCTGCGTATCGGCCTGCAACTGCTCGCCGATGCGCTTCAGCCTGCTGCCGAGGGTGAGGTAGCCAAGGGATCGAATGATGTCTTCCATGGGTGTCCGTCTGTTGGATAACTATAACATCTTATATAACAAGGCAATGAACGAGTTCAAGCGCCTGCTTTGGAGGTTGGCCGCAAGCATCTCAACGTCGTCATCCTTGGGCGAAGCAGGAGCGAAGCTCCGTCGCGGAGACCCAGGATCTATGCCGGCACCTTGGCCATGGAAGCAGCGGAGCAGAACCTGCAACGCAGCGTAGCTCAGAAGTCACGGTATGGATCCTCGGTCTGCGCCGCGTCGCTACGCTCCTTGCTTCGCCCGTGGATGACGACAGGATGGCCGTTTCAGCCAATTGCCAGGATATTCGATCCCGTCTTGCAGATGCGTTGAACCACCAGTCCGCACCACAGCAGCAGCCCGAAGTGCGCGGTGGTTCTCCGTCCAGAAGCGCTCGTCTACAACCCCTTGGCGATCTGACGGGCAATTGCTTCGGCCTGCAGGCCGGCGCTGTGAAAATAGCTGGTCAGGCTTGGCCGCATGCCGATGAACCACAGGCCGGGCTGGCCGCTCGGGGTGCCGCCATTGGCCTTCGGCACGCCCTTGGCGTCGAGCACGCCGAGATCGCCCAGCATGGCCTCCAAGCCGGTGCGATAGCCGGTTGCCGCGATCACTACATCCGGCTCGAGCACCGTGCCGTCGTTCAGCCGCACGCCGGCGCCTTCGAAAGCCGCCACCGGCGCCACCACCGAAATCCGTCCGGCCTTCATTCCTGCGACGGCGCCGTCGTCGACGGCGATAGCGATCTGCTCGACGCCGAGCCGGCTGGCGCCGCCTTTCGGCGCCGGCGGCAGGCCGAAGCGGGCGAGGTCGCCGAACACCAGCCGCTGCGTCGCGGCAATCGCGGCATCGGCAATCCACGTCGGCAGCATCGCCATGAAACCGCCGAAGCGCGCCACGGCGACCTTGCCGATCCGTTTCGGCATCAGCGACGGACCCTGCCTGGCTGACAAGCAGATGGCCTTGGTGTCGGCGCGGGCGAGGTGGTTGAGCACGTCGAAGCCGGAATTTCCGGCTCCGACCACCAGCACGCTTTTGCCCACATAGTCCTGTGCTGTGCCGAAATCGGCGGCGTGGCTAAGTTTGCCGGTGAAAGTCGCCTTGCCTTGCCAGTCCGGCGTCCATGGCAAGCGGTCGCGGCCGGTGGCGACGGTGACATTGCGGGCGCTCAGCGTTTCCCGGCCCGTATGGACGAGCCAGCCATTGCCTCTGCGTTCGATCCGCTCGACGGCGGTGCCGAATTCGACCCTTATGCCGCGCGCGCGGGCAAAATCCTCGAGATAACCGACGATGGAATCCTTGTTCGGAAAGGCGGCGGTGCGGGGCGGATAGGCAAGGCCGGGCAGGGTCGACAGCGCGCGATGCGTGTTTAGGGTCAGCTTCTCGTGCCGCCGTCGCCACGGTTCGGCGATCCGCGGCTCCTTTTCAAGCACGACGACCCGCACGCCGCGCCGGCCAAGCGCGTCGGCGGCCGCCAGCCCCGCCGCTCCGGCGCCGATGACGATAACCGTATAGTCGGGTCCTTTCGGCCCCAGGACGATAGGCATCGTTTCGCTTGTCGTAGCCGCCATTCGGTCGAGATTTCCTTTCAGGTGCGCCATGGGGACCCGTCCTATATGGCACGTCCCATATGGCACAGGGGCGATATGATCGATAATGAGGTCGCGTCAATGCGACTGATTCGAGGCTTTGGGGGCAAGCCTCTGTTTATCATCGGCACGCGGAAGCTCGACCATGCCCTCCTTGCGCATCTTTCTCGACAGACTGCTGGAGGGCGCCGCAGCCAAGGTGCCGCGCCAGGATTTTTCGCATGTCGAGCGGCTGGCGCTTGTCCGCCGGCACGGCGACTTCTCGCTGGCCTATTCGACCGCCGTGCAGCAAAAACTGTCCTATTTCGGCGACGCCGACGGCTACATCGCCTTCGGCACCAAGATGAAGCACCATTTCGCGCTCGGTGACCCGGTCGCCCATCCGGCCGATCGGCCCGACTATATCAGGCGCTTTGTCGAAGCCGCCGACAGCCCGTGGTTCGTGCAGATCGGCGAACCGACGGCGCGCGTTCTGGCAGGGCTCGGCTACCAGGTCAACCGCCTCGGCGTCGACACGCGGCTGGAGCTGCCGGCTCACGATTTTTCCGGCAAGCGCAACGAAACCGTGCGCTATTCCGAACGCTGGCTCTTGAAGAAGGGGTTTTCCTTTGGCGAAGGAGCGGTCTATCTCGACGAGGTCCAGCGCCTGTCACAGAACTGGCGGGCCGACCGCATCGTCAAGCGCTGGGAGATGGCGTTCCTCAACCGCCCCTTTGCCGATCATCTCGGCATCGATATGCGCCGTTTCGTGCTCTACAGCCCGGAAGGCGAGCTCGTCGCTCTGCTCGATTTCGATCCGATGTTCCGGGATGGCAAGGTGATCGGCTATACCACCTCGTTCAAGCGCAAGCACATCGATGCCTCGCCGCATGCCGAAATCGGGCTGACCAAATTCGCCGTCGACCGGTTTCGCAATGAGGGCATTTCGGTCGTCACGCTCGGCCTGTCGCCGATGCTCGATGTCGGAGCCAACAGCTTTGCCGAATCGAGCTTCTGGCGCAACGCCTTCGAGCGGGCCTATGAGTCGCCCTGGGTCAACCGCAGCAAGTTCAACCTCAAGGGCCAGGCGGCGTTCAAGCGCCGCTTCCATGGCGTCGAAGAACCGACCTACATCGCCTTCCGCGAGGGCAGGCTGATCGAGATGCTGGGGTTGCTGCGCCTCATCAAGGCGATCTAGCAAGAAGCGTGGCGGCCAACGTGGCCAATTTGCCCCCAGGAAAACTGTTGATTTGACCGGCGCATGGGCGACCGCCTGATTTAGAGTGGCAGGGTCAGTTGCGCAGCCGGTAGCCGGTGCGGAAGATCCAGGCGACGATGGTGATGCAGATGGCGAGGAACACGACCGTCATGCCGAGGCTGACGGCGACCGAGACATCGGACTTGCCGTAAAAGCTCCAGCGGAAACCGCTGATCAGGTAGACGACCGGGTTGAACAGCGTCACCGTGCGCCAGGTCTCGGGCAGCATGTTGATCGAATAGAAGCTGCCGCCGAGGAAGGTCAGCGGCGTGATGATCAACAGTGGCACCAGCTGCAATTGCTCGAAGCTTTTCGCCCATATGCCGATGATGAAGCCGAACAGGCTGAAGGTCACCGCCGTCAACACAAGGAAGGCCAGCATCCAGAACGGATGCTGGATGGTGAGCGGCACGAACAGCGAGGCCGTCGCCAGGATGATCAGGCCGAGGATGATCGACTTGGTCGCGGCGCCGCCGACATAGGCGATGACGATCTCCAGATACGACACCGGCGCCGACAGGAGCTCGTAGATGGAGCCGACGAATTTCGGGAAATAGATGGCAAAGGAGGCGTTGGAGATCGACTGCGTCAACAGTGAGAGCATGATCAGGCCGGGCACGATGAAGGCGCCGTAGCTGATGCCGTCGATCTCGGTGATGCGCGAGCCGATGGCCGAGCCGAAGACGACGAAATAAAGCGATGTCGAGATCACCGGCGAGACGATGCTCTGCAGCACGGTGCGGAACGCACGCGCCATCTCGACCCGGTAGATCGCCCATACTGCTCGCCAATTCATGGCTCTTGCCTCAACAGATTGACGAAGATCTCCTCGAGCGAGCTGTTTTGCGTGTCCATGTCGCGGAACTGGATGCCGGCCGTCTCGAGTTCGCGCAGCAGCGATGCGACGCCGGGGCGTTCGCTCTGGTTGTCATAGGTGTAGGTCAGCTGTGTGCCATCGCCCGACAGCTCCAAAGCGTAGTGCGAGAATGCATCGGGAATGGCGGTGAGCGGGTTGCGCAATTCCACGATCAGGCGCTTGCGGCCGAGCTTGCGCATCAGTTCGGCCTTGCCCTCGACCAGGATGATCTCGCCGCGGTTGATGACACCGACACGGTCGGCCATCGCCTCGGCCTCTTCGATATAGTGCGTGGTGAGGATGATGGTGACGCCGTCGTCGCGCAGCCGTCGCACCATCGCCCACATGTCCTGGCGCAGTTCGACGTCGACGCCGGCCGTGGGTTCGTCGAGGAACAGGATGCGCGGCTCATGTGACAGCGCCTTTGCAATCATCAGCCGCCGCTTCATGCCGCCCGACAGCGTGATCGCCTTGGCGTCCTTCTTGTCCCACAACGACAAGTCGCGCAGCACCTTTTCGACGAAGCCCGGATTGGGCGGCTTGCCAAACAGGCCGCGGCTGTAGGTGACGGTTGCCCAGACGCTCTCGAACGCGTCGATGGTCAGCTCCTGCGGCACCAGCCCGATCAGGCTGCGCGCGGCGCGGTAGTCTCGGTTGATGTCGTGGCCGTCGACGGTCACCGTTCCCGACGAACGGTTGACGATGCCGCAGACGATCGAGATCAGCGTCGTCTTGCCGGCGCCGTTCGGCCCCAGCAGCGCGAAAATCTCGCCGCGTTCGATGTCGAGGTTGATTTCCTTCAGCGCCTTGAAGCCGGTGGCGTAGGTCTTGGTGACCCCGGCAATCGAAATGATGGAAGGCAAATTCGTGGAAGACATGAGGCCGAAAACGACTGTTTGAAAGAGGCGGGGATTATTATTGCGCTGAATGTCGGTGTGCAGGCTCGGAAGTCAATGCCGCTGCTGACAATTGTGGACAAACGTTCCCCTTTTGCCGTTTCGTCATGGGGGTGTCGGGCGCTGACGGTTTGATACGATCTGCTGCGACAACGCGCCCCGCGTGACGCCAAGCCGCTTTGACCGAACCGCATCCGCCGCCTATTCTGCGCCAACAAACAGCAGCCGGAGCCCGCATGGACCCGCTCATCCTGTCGCGAATGCAGTTCGGGGCGAATATCTCGTTCCACATCCTGTTTCCGACCATCACGATTGCGCTTGGCTGGGTGCTGCTGTTCTTCAAGCTCCGCTACAACGCCACCGGCGATTCCGCCTGGATGCGCGCCTATTTCACCTGGGTAAAGGTGTTCGCGCTGTCCTTCGCCATGGGCGTGGTCTCGGGCGTCACCATGAGCTTCCAGTTCGGCACCAACTGGCCGGGCTATATGGAGCATGTAGGCAACATCGCCGGGCCGCTGCTTGCCTACGAGATCCTCACCGCCTTCTTCCTCGAAGCGGCCTTCCTCGGCATCATGCTGTTCGGCTTCCGCCGCGTCTCCAACCGCGTCCACACGCTGGCGACGGTGTTGGTCGCCGGCGGCACCACGCTGTCGGCCTTCTGGATCATTGCGCTGAACTCCTGGATGCAGACGCCGGCCGGCTTCGAGATGATCGACGGCAAGGCGCATCCCGTCGACTGGTGGGCGATCGTCTTCAACCCGTCCATGCCCTACCGTCTGACGCATATGCTGCTTGCCTCCGGCCTGACGGTGTCGTTCCTGATCGCCGGCCTGTCGGCGCTGCGCTACCTCACCGGCGACCGGTCGGAATCGATGTGGAAGGCGCTGCGCACCGGCGTCTTCACCGCCGCCATCCTGATCCCGATCCAGATCTTTGCCGGCGACCAGCACGGGCTGAATACGCTGGAGCACCAGCCGCAGAAGATCGCCGCCATGGAGGCGAACTGGAACACCGGCCCCAACGTGCCGCTGGTGCTGTTTGCGCTGCCCGACGAGGCGGCGAAGGAAAACAAATTCGAGATCGCCATTCCCGACGGCGCCAGCCTGGTGCTGCGCCACGCCACCAGCGGTATCGTTCCGGGGCTCAACGACTACCCCGGCCTGCACCCGCCGGTGTTCCCAGTGTTCTGGGGCTTCCGCATCATGGTCGGCACCGGCATTTTGATGCTCATCGTCTCGTGGTCGGCGACCTTCTTCCTCAAGCGCCGGCACAGCCTGCCGAGGCCGCTGGCCATGCTGATGGTGCCGATGGCGCTCTCCGGCTGGCTGGCGACGCTCGCCGGCTGGTACACCACCGAAATCGGCCGCCAGCCCTGGCTGGTCACCGGCGTGCTGAAAACCGCCGACGCTATCGGCCCGGTCGCCGGCAGCCATGTCGCGCTGACGCTCGCCATCTATCTCATCCTCTATGTGCTGCTGTTGATCGCCTATCTCGGCGTGCTGGTGCACCTGGCGCTGAAGGCCGCCAAGGACGGCGATACCTCGCCGCTGCCGGGCGTGATGAAGACGGCGATGTCGCAACCGGCCGCAGCGGAGTGAGGAATGGTCCGCGTAGCGGACGAAAAGCCAACGATTTGGCTTTTCGAATGACGAACGCCCGGAGCAATAGCGAAGGGCAGAACCGTTGATGAGAGGAATGACAGACCGATGAGCTTCGACTGGCCAACCGCGCTGCCCCTGATCTTCGCCGGCCTGATGGGCCTCGCCATCCTGATCTACGTCATTCTCGACGGTTTCGATCTCGGCATCGGCATCCTGTTCTCGGTCGCCGAAGATGCCGAGCAGGACACCATGATCGCGGCAATAGGCCCGTTCTGGGATGCCAACGAGACCTGGCTGGTGCTGGCCGTCGGCCTGCTCCTGGTCGCCTTTCCGCTGGCGCATGGCGTCATCCTCACCGCGCTCTACATTCCCGTCTTCGTGCTTTTGGTCGGCCTCATCCTGCGCGGCGTCGCCTTCGATTTCCGCGCCAAGGTGCCCGCCGGCAAGAAGCATCGCTGGAACCGCATTTTCTTCCTCGGTTCCGTCATCGCCTCGCTGGCGCAAGGCTATATGCT
The DNA here is from genome assembly GCF_000503155.1 of Mesorhizobium sp. LSJC285A00. Lineage (NCBI taxonomy): Bacteria > Pseudomonadati > Pseudomonadota > Alphaproteobacteria > Hyphomicrobiales > Phyllobacteriaceae > Mesorhizobium > Mesorhizobium sp. LSJC285A00. Next base: position 13,493 of record NZ_AYVK01000054.1, on the reverse strand, counting down.
CGGCGTCTATGTGCTTGGCCTCGATGTCGGTTTTGGCGGCATCGCTTTCGGGGCGCTGGTGGCGCTCTGCCTGTCGGCGGCCTATGCAGCGATGGGCGCGGCCTGGGTCATCTACAAGACCGAGGGCGAATTGCAGAGGAAGGCGGTGGCCTGGCTGCGCACGGCCCTGGTGCTGACCGCGCTCGGCATGGCGGCGGTGTCGCTGGCGACCCCATTCGCCAGCCCGCGCATCTTCGCCAAATGGTTCGTCTGGCCCGAAATGCTCTATCTGTCGCCGCTGCCGATCCTGTCGGCGCTGCTGTTCATGTGGCTGTGGCGGCAGACCTTCCACCTGCCCAAGCCCGACGACCGCCATGCGCTGCGGCCGTTCCTGACGCTCGCCACCATCTTCGCGCTCGGCTTTGCCGGGCTTGCCTGGTCGTTCTACCCCTTCGTGGTGCCCGACAGGCTGACCATCTGGCAGGCGGCGTCGGCGACGGAAAGCCTCGCCATCATCCTCGCCGGCACGGTGGTCGTGCTGCCGGTGATCATCTTCTATTCGTTCTATGCGTATCGGGTGTTTGGGGGCAAGGCGACGGATCTGACGTATGATTGAAGGGAGCTGATCTCCCCCCTTGAGGGGGAGATGGCCGGCAGGCCAGAGGGGGTCGCCGCGCGTGGAGCGCTAACCTTCTTCTGCCGCAGGAGGTCGCGTCCGGTCGGACCGACCCCCTCTGTCGCCTCCGGCGACATCTCCCCCTCGAGGGGGGAGATTAGGTGCTCAGCTCTTCCCCGCCAGCACCAGCACCGGCTTCTCGCTATACAACCCCGGGAACAGCGCCTTCAAATTCGCCACCTTGGGCAGATCGTTGTAGACGATGTAGGGGTAGGTCGGGTTCAGCGTCAGAAAGTCCTGGTGATATTCCTCGGCCGGATAGAAGGTTTTGCCCGTCTCCAGCGTGGTGACGATGGGCTTGGCAAACACTTTCGCCTGGTCGAGCTGGGCGATGTAGCTCTGGGCGATCTTCTGCTGCTCGCCATTCTCGGCAAAGATGGTCGAGCGGTACTGGGTGCCCGAGTCCGGGCCCTGGAAGTTCAACTGCGTCGGGTTGTGGGCGACCGAGAAATAGACCTGCAGCAGCTGGCCGTAGGTCACCTTGGACGGATCGTAGGTGATCTCGACCGATTCGGCGTGGCCGGTGCGGCCGCTGCCCACCGTTTCGTAGACGGCGTCATCCTTGGCGCCGCCGGTGTAGCCGGAGACGGCCTTGGTCACGCCCTTGACGTGCTGGAACACGCCCTGCACGCCCCAGAAGCAGCCGCCGGCGAAGATCGCCTTCTCGCTGCCGCTGGCGGCCTTTTCGTCCATTGCCGGCGGCGGGATGACCACCGCGTCCTCGGCCGAACGGGCCGGGCTCTGCCAGAAGGCGGCCGCGGCGGCGGCGACGATGAGCGCGGCAAGCGCGCTCTTGAAGATCGGCGTTCTCGTCCTTGCAATGCCGGTCATGTCTGATCTCCTTGATGGTGGCGAAGACTATACGACAGAACGTCCCGCCAGGTTTCTCAAATTGCCGTGCGCCGGCCCGGCCACTGTGCGGCCGGGCCATGGGTGCAAGCCTTATTGCGCGGGCGCCATGGCGTCCGCCGGCTTCATCGCATCCGTTGCGGGTTTCATGGCATCGGCCGGTTTCATGGCGTCGGTGGCGGGTTTCATTGCATTCGTCGCCATCGGATCGGCGGGCTTCATGGCATCGGTCGCCGGCGCCATGGCATCGGTCACGGGCTTCATCGCCTCGGTGGCCATCGCCGGCTTCATGGCGTTGGTCGCTTCGTCGGCACGGGCGCCGGCGGCGAAGCCGGTCATCGAAAGCGCAAAAGCGAGCGCGGTCAGGGTCTTGGTCATGATGGTATTTCCTCCTTGAAGAGGGCGCGCGGATGCGAGCCCGGTTATGCCGCGCTAGCGGCGTTGCGTAGAAAAAGAATCAGTCGGCGGCTGCAGCCAGGATCGGCCCACCACCCGGCGACTGCACCAGCACCGCGGTGCTCAGCCCGCCGCTTGCCGCCGGCAATGGCAGTGTGGTGGCGCCGCCGCTCCAGCTGCCGAGTTTCTCCAGCGAGTGCACGACATTGGCATGCGGCAGCGTGCGGCCGGTGTTCTCGCCGCGCGCCACCGGCACCTCGACGACGCCCTTGTTGTAGCGAACCAGCCAGACATCGGCGCGGCCGGCCGGCGCGGAACCGACGCCGATGCTGATCTTGCCGCCGTCGAGCGACAGCGTCGGCCCCTTCGTGCGGCCATTCGCGGAAATCAGCTGCTCGATCTCGCCTGATGCCGCGCCCACCGCGTCGGCACCGCCATTGACCACCACCTGCGGCGTGAACGGGCCGGAGCGGCCGAGCGACGGCTCATAGCGCACCTGGCGCTGGGTGAATTCCTCGCGGCCGAAAATGTCCTTCCAGCCGAGATAGTCCCAGTAGGTGACGTTGAACGACAGCGCCAGAACGCCCGGCTGGTCCTTGACCTTGATCAGATTGGCATTGGCCGGCGGACAGGACGAACAGCCCTGGCTGGTGAACAATTCGACCACGGTGAGCGGCTGGGCAAAGGCGGTGCCGCCAAGCATCATCAGCGCCGCGCCTACGGCAGCCAGCATGCCAGCGCGTTTTGGGTTAAGTCCAGTCATCGGGGGTCTCCGTTGCGGCGGGTTCATCCCACACTTCGTCGCTGCCCGGGGCTTCGTTACATGGTTCACCGCTTCGTGATTGGGGGCGGACGCGTCGTTGCCTTCTCCTCTTGTGGGAGAAGGCAAGGGCACCGCCACCCCGCTTGCCCCTGCAACCCGCCCCTGCTAAAGCGCGCGCCATGAGCANCGTGTGCTCTTCCGATCTGGCTTCGTTACATGGTTCACCGCTTCGTGATTGGGGGCGGACGCGTCGTTGCCTTCTCCTCTTGTGGGAGAAGGTGGATCGGCGCGAAGCGCCGAGACGGATGAGGGGTGTTCCAGCGGAGTGAGACGTTGGTTAATCTAACGTCATGCCACATCAGCCCGTCGCTCCTGCCAAACGAAACTTTGCCCGTTCGCTCCGACGTGAAATGACGGAGGCGGAAGACAAACTGTGGCACGAACTACGTGACCGCAGGCTCGATCGGATTAAATTTCGGCGCCAAGTTCCTGTTGGAAAATACGTCGCCGATTTCGCTTGTCTTGAATCACTCCTCATCATCGAGATCGATGGGAGTCAGCATGCGGACTCAGAGTCAGACCAGGCCCGTAGAACGGAACTGGAGGCGAGAGGCTTTCGTGTGTTGCGCTTTTGGAACGACGATGTCCTGAAAGACATGGACAGCGTCTGCACCACGATAATCGCTTATGTAAGGGATGTCAGTTTGCAGCCATGGCGGTGAAAGAACGCCGGCGTCAAGCTGGAACACCCCTCATCCGTCTCGGCGCTACGCGCCGATCCACCTTCTCCCACAAGGGGAGAAGGCAAGGGCACCGCCACCCCGCTTGCCCCTGCAACCCGCCCCTGCTAAAGCGCGCGCCATGAGCACGCCTCTCGACCACATCCGCAATTTCTCCATCGTCGCCCATATCGACCATGGCAAATCCACGCTTGCCGACCGGCTGATCCAGTCCACCGGCGGGCTGGAGCTGCGCGACATGAAGGAGCAGGTGCTGGACTCGATGGACATCGAGCGCGAGCGCGGCATCACCATCAAGGCGCAGACGGTGCGGCTGAAATACCGCGCCAACAATGGCGAGGACTATATCCTCAACCTGATCGACACGCCCGGCCATGTCGACTTCGCCTATGAAGTGTCGCGGTCGCTGGCCGCCTGCGAGGGTTCGCTGCTGGTCGTCGACGCCTCGCAGGGTGTCGAGGCGCAGACGCTGGCCAATGTCTACCAGGCCATCGACAACAACCACGAGATCGTCGTGGTGCTGAACAAGGTCGACCTGCCGGCTGCCGAGCCCGAGCGCATCCGCGAGCAGGTCGAGGAAGTCATCGGCATCGACGCCTCCAACGCCGTGCTGATCTCGGCCAAGACCGGCCTTGGCATTCCCGACGTGCTGGAGGCAATCGTCCACCAATTGCCGCCGCCGCGCGAGGGCGATGCGTCAGCACCGCTCAAAGCCATGCTGGTCGACAGCTGGTACGACGCTTATCTCGGCGTCATCGTTCTGGTGCGCATCATCGACGGCGTTTTGAAAAAGGGCGCGACCATCCGCATGATGGGCACCGGCGCAAAACATCTGGTCGAGCGCACCGGCGTGTTCACGCCGGCCCGCATCAATGTCGACGAGCTCGGCCCCGGCGAGTTCGGCTTCTTCACCGGCTCGATCAAGGAAGTGGCCGACACACGCGTCGGCGACACCATCACCGAGGACAAGCGCCAGACGGCGCATGCGCTGCCCGGCTTCAAGCCGGCGCAGCCGGTCGTGTTCTGCGGCCTGTTCCCGGTCGACGCCGCCGATTTCGAGGATCTGCGCGCCGCCGTCGGCAAACTGCGCCTCAACGATGCCAGCTTTTCCTACGAAATGGAAACAAGTGCGGCGCTCGGCTTCGGCTACCGCTGCGGCTTCCTCGGCCTGCTGCACCTCGAGATCATCCAGGAGCGGCTGGAGCGCGAGTTCAACCTCGACCTGATCGCCACGGCACCGTCCGTCGTCTACCGGCTGCTGCTCAATGACGGCTCGGTAAAGGAGTTGCACAACCCGGCCGACATGCCCGACGTGGTGAAGATCTCGGCCATCGAGGAGCCGTGGATCCGCGCCACCATATTGACGCCCGACGACTATCTCGGCGGCATCCTGAAGCTCTGCCAGGACCGGCGCGGCATCCAGGCCGACCTGTCCTATGTCGGCAAGCGCGCCATGCTGATCTACGACCTGCCGCTCAACGAAGTCGTGTTCGACTTCTACGACCGGCTGAAGTCGATCTCCAAGGGCTACGCCTCCTTCGACTATCATCTGACCGACTACAAGGAAGGCGATCTGGTGAAGATGTCGATCCTGGTCAATGAAGAGCCGGTCGACGCGCTGTCCATGCTGGTCCACCGCACGGCGGCGGAAAAGCGCGGCCGCCAGATGTGCGAGAAGCTGAAGGAGCTGATCCCGAACCACCTCTTCAAGATCCCGATCCAGGCCGCCATCGGCGGCAAGGTCATCGCCCGCGAAACCATCTCGGCCCTGCGCAAGGACGTCACCGCCAAGTGCTACGGCGGCGACGTGTCCCGCAAGCGCAAGCTGCTGGACAAGCAAAAAGAGGGCAAGAAGCGGATGCGGCAATTTGGGAAGGTGGATATCCCGCAGGAGGCGTTTATCCAGGCGCTGAAGATGGGGGATTGAGAAGTCGGCCGGCAGCCCTGACGGCTCAGCTACCCGATCGTTGCAATTTAATCGTCTCTTTACCATATGTTAGGGGGAGGGACTTTCAATGGCTACATCGCAACAGACAAAGTTAGAGTTTGATCCAGCGCCGGCCTTGGACGTTGGGGGTACCATCATGCCAAATGGCTCTCTTAAGTTCGTCAAGACCATTCGAATTGCGGTAAGTGGAGACGTCCGGTTAACTTATGGCGAATGGAGGGTCGTCGACAGCATTGCTTTCCAGAGGCTAAGACGTGTCAAGCAATTGGGAGCCTCATGCTATGTTTATCCGACCGCCCTCCATACGCGATTTGACCATTCCCTTGGTGTGCTCCACGAAGTTGATCAGTTGATTCTTAAAATTAACGACAATATATCCCAGGGATACAGTATCTCTCAACCGATCGAAATCACGCCACGCCAGAGGATCATAGCCCGCCTCTACGCTCTCCTTCACGACATAACGCATGTTCCATTCGGACATACTCTAGAAGATGAGCTGAAGATTTTTCCGTCGCATGATGAATTTCAAAAGAGTGATGATAGCGATCTGTCCAGATTTGAAGAAACATTGGGGCCCAACAGTGAGATTGGACGGATCATAGTCGAGGTCTATGGCGCGGAGATTTATGACCGCTTCAGAAATGTCTTCCTAATCGGCGGGAGAAAGCGGATACCTGTAGAGGAAAGTACCGGGAATGCTGTAAACGACGAAGTCACCTTCTTTCTCGTGAGCAATACCGTATGCGCCGATCTATTTGATTATATTAAACGAGATAGTTACTTTACAAATTTGAATATAAACGTATCCGAAAGAATACAAAACTACATGTATGTTTCGGTAATATCTGAGGACGGAATCGAAAAAACGCTCCCTGTAATAAGGCTATGGAAAAAGAATGAAGGCCGAGCTCGCGCCGATCTTCTGACGGATCTCACGAGTTTGCTCGAAGCTCGGTATATGATTGGCGAACGAGTTTACTTCCATCATGCAAAAATCATTGTCGACGCGATGATTGGAAGAGCTGTTTATGAAGCCGTTCGCAATGGGAAGTTAAATTCGCTTGCAATGCTAAAATATTCTGATGATAGCCTTTTGGATTACCTTTCTGGATTGAAGGCTCCCAAGCTCGAAGTAGCTCAACGACTTGCATCTGACATCATGTCGCGCCGTCTGTACAAAAGGATCGAAAAGTACGGCATAGATAAGTTTGGAGACGGCGGCGATAGGTCCGATCTAGCTGAAGAGGCGCTAAGCGTCCTTAAGAAGCCCGAACTGCGGACCAAGATTGAGGACGACATCAGTTTTTGGGCTGGGGGCGCTCCGGGGGACGTGCTGATTTTCCCGCCATCTCGTAAAATGAATTCCAAAGTCGCTCGAGCGATCGTTGATTGGCGCGGTCGTCAAATTCCATTGAGCGAAATCGACGATGCAATAGTTAAGCCGAGGCTCGATTTGCTTAAAGAGTCACATAAAAGGCTCTGGGGCATTCACCTCCTTGCATCCCCGAATTTCAGCGAAGATCAGAGAGACGCGGCGCGGCGCGCTTTTGACGGGTACTTTTTGGGTAAAGTGCGGGCGATTGATTCCTTCGAGGTGCTCTTCAGGGAAAAGGTCGACGATCTGGAGAAGATGTCAAACCGGTCAACCAAGGACAGGAAAGCCGTCAGCAAGCACGCGGCGAAGGCGTTTGTCGGGAACAACCTGAGCTTCCATGGAGCTGCTGGTGAGAAGATTGGGATCGTTATACAGAATTACATAGATCAGGCGATTGATGCTGTGCTGTAGATAGATGGAAGCTGGTCACCACCCAATATTATCAGCGGAGTTCTCGGAGCGAGTTGAAGAATTAATCAAGAGGACCTTTTATAAGTATACATATGGATACTACACCGACGTCTTCAGATTTATTGAAGAGTCGCCTGAATTGACGTTTCACTTCGCGAGCAGCTTGGCCGGCGTTACTGCAAGGATTGCGCGTGAGGGGAAGTTAAACAATATTACGCTTGCCCCTATGTCTAGTCGCGACGCGAGGTATATACTATGCCATGAATACGCTCATCTGGTATACGACAAAATCGCAGGGAGGCTTGACCGAGTGCCACGCACCTCGAGAGAGGTAGAGGAGGCGGTTGTTCGGAGCATAGCCGATAGAATATTTGTGCGGCGCAGTTGGGTCGATAAGTTAGAACGAAGTTACTTAGAATCACCAAAGGAGTTTTCGGCAGTAGGCGCTGAAGTAATACGACAGGGGAACATCCCGCATAGAGTCTTTTGCAGGGCAAGCCTTCTTCTTGGGACCGGTGCTTTCGGCGGATTCGTCAAGATGTCATCGGACAACCAACTGTCGCTCTTTGATGGCCCAACGAAGCCAATGTTTCATTGGTTTATGCGCTTCGCAGGAAAGAGGGCGGAGGACGGCTCAATTGAATGCAGATATCACGAGACGAGATCTGAGAATAAGGCGTTTCAGATTGTAAGCACGTCCTTGGCGCGAGCAGGACGCGCGATGCCCGGCAACAATGCAGTGAGGCTGCTTTCGGAGGTCCGAGTAATGGCTGGCGTTATACATCTAGAGGAGGAAGGCAGGGAGGTGCATCTGGTGCCTGTTTTCGATTAAGGCAGGTCCACCGATCTTCAGGGAATTGACGCCGTCCTTCAACGAAGCCGCATTTGGGGGTACTCTTCCGCTGATAGGGAGCACCAAATGCGCACATCCGACACCGTCGCCGCGACCGGCCTCGCCATAGGCGGCGCCTTCGGCCTGGCCGGCACCTTCGTCGCCAGCGTGCCGTTGCGCGAAACGCTGTGGGCGATCGATGGCGCAGCGCTCGTGGTGGCCACCGCGCTGCTGACCATGAAATACCAGCGGCTGGGCAATGACTGTGTCGCGGCCGGGTTCCTCACCTTCCTCGCCGGCGAGAGCTTGATCATTTCAGGCAATGCGGCGGGGCTGGAGGCCAGCGTGCCATCCTATGTCGGCGGCATCTCGCTGTGGGCGGCAGCGCTCGTCCTGATCAGCGCGGCGAACACCTTTGCACTCTGGATGCGGCTCACCGGCCTCATCGCCGCCGTGCTGTTTGTGGTGACGGTGGCCATGGTGCTGTGGGGCTCTCCCTTGCTGCCAACCTCGGCGCCGCTGCCCGCCGCCGGCTATCGTTCCTGGTGCTGACTTTTGCCGGCTGGATATGGACGTTGCTGAAGTCGCCGAGGTGATTGACGCGATCCGACGGCTGGCGCCGCATGTGAAGTGGGGCAGTAGGGGGCGTAGGGTATCACGAGGCCGCCCCCTCATCCGGCCGCTTCGCGGCCACGTTCTCCCCGCTGGGGAGAAGAGGCGAGCACCAGCGCCGAGCGAGCTCCTCTCCCCTCGGGGAGAGGTCGGATTGCCCCGAATTGTCTTTCGCAATTCGGCTGGCAGTCCGGGTGAGGGGGACTTGCCTAGCCGTGGCTCTAGGCCCGGCCCTCGCGGCGTGCGACCCTCGCATCTCCGATTCGGGACCGCCCATCATGCTCCGCCTCACCCTTGCCGCCCTCCTCATCGCCACGCCGGCGCACGCCGCCGATATGGCGTTCTTCGTCAAGAACCTGCGCAAGCAGGCAGTCGCGGTGGAGCTGTTCAGCCGTGATCGCAAGATGTCGTGGCCGGGTGGTGGTCAGGTGTTCCTGATCGAGCCTAGCTCGCAGAAATCGGTGCCGATCTCGTGCAATCCGGGCGAGAATATCTGCTACGGCGCCTGGGTGAACGGCAATGATGCGATTTCGGCCGGGGTGGGGCCGGATAATGACCAGCCTTGCGATACGTGCTGTTTCATCTGTGTGGAGAAAACGACCGAGACGATCGATCTGGTGGAGTGAGGGGCGGGGCGCCGAAGCTGCTGATCTCCCCCCTCGTGGAGATGTCCGGCAGGACAGAGGGGGGCGCGAAGGATGGCCAGCGTATGGATCAGCAAGCCTAAAATTGAAATGACGCGGCTGCAGGAATGAGAGGTCGGCGGGACAGCGCCCCCCTCTGCCTTGCCAGGCATCTCCCCCACGAGGGGGGAGATCAGCAGCTCCACCAACCTCTCCCAATCCCCCCAAAATCAGTCACGCCCCGCCCTTCAATGTCAGCCGCCATCGTGCGATGCTGATTCCCTCGGCCGGGGGGCCGATTTGCCTCGGGGGAAACACCATGTCTTTCACTTGTCTGCGCCGCGTCGTCGTCGCGCTCTCGCTTGCCGCGCTGTTTGCGCCGGCCGCGCACGCCGCCGACATCACCTTTGCCGTCAAGAACAGCCATCCCAACGCCATGCGCCTCGAGCTCTACAGCCAGGACCGCGACTATGTCTGGCCGGGCAACGACAAGGACTTCTATCTCGACGATGGCGAGACCAAGCAGATCCCGGTCTCGTGCGAGGAAGGCGAGTCCATCTGCTACGGCGCCTGGGTCGACGGCGACGAGGGAACCTATTGGGGCGTCGGCCCCAACAACAAGGAAAAATGCGAGGATTGCTGCTACACCTGCAATGGCGGCGAGACGGAAGAGATTGAACTGACGCCGTAGGAAGTACAGCCAATCTCCCCCCAAGTGGGGGAGATGTCCGGCAGGACAGAGGGGGGCGCCATAGAGCGCAAGCCTCCGCAACCACCGAGCATCGTAATGCCGCACACGCCTCTATCGCCTCGACATCGCGCAAACGCCAGATCGATGCGCAAAGTCCTGACGCCAGCCGAACTCAAGCTCTGGAACGAACTTCGTGCCCACCGGCTGATGGGGCTTGGCTTCCGGCGACAATTTCCGATTGCCGCCTACATCGTCGATTTCGCTTGCCCGGAGAAGAAGCTGGTCATCGAAGTCGATGGCTCCCAGCATGCGGACGCCGGCGCGGCTGCCGGTGATTAAACGCGGACATCGCACCTCGAACAAGATGGCTGGACCGTCCTGCGGTTCTGGAATGACGACGTCATCCGCGACATCGACAATGTCTGCCAGCATATTGTGATTGCGGCTGGGCTTGGCGGCGCATCCTGAACAGTGCCGGTGCTGGGCTTTAGGCAGGGAAAGGTCGGCGGGACAGCGCCCCCCTCTGCCTGCCGGCCATCTCCCCCACGAGGGGGGAGATCGGGTTTCCCCGCGGCTTTCGCCAATTATCCCATCAACGCCCTCTGCCGCTTCGGCCCGCCCGCCTTGCGCCAGGAGTTGAACCGGTGCGTCGCGGCGGCAAACGAGATCTTCATCTGCTGGGCGACCGAGTAGCGCGACCTGCCTTCGTCGAACAGGCGGTAGCAGCATTCGACGCCCTCCTCGGTCAGCTTGCCGTCGGGCGCCTTGTTGTGCGGATTGGCGGGGTCGAATTTCTCGACCTGCTGTTCGACCAGGCCTTTCAGCCGCTGCAAATCGGCCTCGATGCTGGCAATGAGATCGAGGACGGGTTTCGGATCGAAGTGGTCGTGCGGCTTTGCCGTCATCTTGCTCATACCTTTCGCTTTGCGTGTCGCAACCTATATAGGTGAACATCCGCTGATAATGAAGGGCGCGTGGCAGCCCGGCGCTTCAACATTTCTTGACCGGCGATTGACCGCGGAGACTGCAGCGCCTAGTTTAGAATTGTTCTAAACTGGGGTGAATTTCTCATGCTTTCCCGTGTCTTCGGTTTCGGCCGCCGTCCTTTCGAAACGCTGTCGGAACAGGAGATCCTGGCGCTAGCAATTTCGTCCGAAGAGGATGACGGGCGCATCTACCGCGCCTATGCCGACGGGCTGGCGGACAGTTTTCCGCAATCGGCGAAAGTGTTCGAGGCGATGGCGGAGGAGGAGGACGGGCATCGTGATTCCCTGATCGAGCTCTACCGCAAGCGTTTCGGCGAGCGCATTCCGCTGCTGCGCCGCGAGCACGTGAAAGGCTATTACGAGCGCAAGCCCGACTGGCTGGTGCGGCCGCTGGGCATCGAGCATGTGCGCCGCCAAGCCGAAGAGATGGAGCGGCAGGCCTATCGCTTCTATGTCGAGGCGGCCAAGCGCACCAGCGACGCCTCGACCCGAAAACTGCTCAACGACCTTGCAGCGGCCGAGCAAAGCCATGAGAATTCGGCGCATCGGCTGGAGCAGAAACTTGTGCCGGGCGAGGTGAAGGACGAGGAAGCCAGCGCCGAGCAGCGCCAGTTCATCCTGACCTATGTGCAGCCGGGACTGGCCGGGCTGATGGACGGCTCGGTGTCGACACTGGCGCCGATCTTTGCCGCCGCGTTTGCCACGCACGACACCTGGCAGACGCTGCTGGTCGGCCTCGCCGCCTCGATCGGCGCCGGCATCTCGATGGGCTTTACGGAGGTCGCTTCCGACGATGGCAAGCTGTCGGGGCGTGGCTCGCCGATCAAGCGCGGCCTCACCGTCGGCATCATGACGACGCTGGGTGGTCTCGGTCACGCGCTGCCTTACATCATCCCGCATTTCTGGACGGCGACGGCGGTGGCGGCCGTCGTGGTGTTCTTCGAATTGTGGGCGATCGCCTTCGTGCAGAACCGCTACATGCAAACCCCGTTCCTGCGCGCGGCGTTTCAGGTGGTGCTGGGCGGGGCGCTGGTGTTTGCGGCCGGGGTGCTGATCGGGAATGCATGAGCGCCAAGCGCCCCCTCACCCAGCCTCCGCTTCGCTCGGCTGACCTCTCCCCGAGGGGAGAGGAGGTTTTCGACGCCTGCGCCAGTCTCTTCTCCCCAGCGGCGAGAAGGTGGCCGCGAAGCGGCCGGATGAGGGGGCCTGGCGCGACGCCGATACCTAGTCACCCATTCACCGCCCGGCTGTCGGCCGGCGCTTCATCCCTCTCCGTCAGCCCATAGTCCCGCAGCACATGCGCAATGCGCAGCCGGTAGCCGGCAAAGATTCCGCCACGGCCGGCCTTTTGCGCCTGCCGGTGCTCTTCCGTGTTGCGCCAGGCTTTCACCGCTTCCTCGTCGCGCCAGAAGGACAGCGACAGCACGCGGTTCGGGTCGACCAAGCTCTGAAACCGCTCGATCGAGATGAAACCGTCTATGCCGTCGAGCAGCGGCCTGAGTTCCGCAGCGATGCCGAGATAGGCATCGCGCTTTCCCTCAGCCGGTTGCACCTCGAAGATGACAGCGATCATATCTCCTCCTTGACCGCGGTCTGGAACAGCTGCCGCGGTCCATGCGGCCCCGACACCAGCTTCAGGAAGATGCGGTCCTCTTTCAAGATGAACTTTTCGCGGCGGGCGAATTCGTAATTGGCCTTGCCCGCCGGATCCGCGGCGAGACGGGCGCGATATGCTTCGTAGGCGGCGAGGCTATCGATGTTGTAGGCGGCGTAGGCGGTGGTGGCCGAGCCCTCATGCGGGGCGTAGTAGCCGATCAGATCGGCGCCGCAGCGCGGGATCGCCTGGCCCCAGGCCTTGGCATATTGCTCGAAGGCCGGCTTGCCGAACGGGTCGATCTCATAGCGGATGAAGCAGGTGATGGTCATCGTGATCTCCTTGGGTTTCGCGTGGATAGTTCGAGCGGCGTCGAAACGTTGTGCCGCAGGGTCTGCTAAGCAAAAGCGCTGGCGGTCAGGCCTGCCAGAAGGATTTTGCGCATTCGCGGCGCACATCCTCACGGGTCAGGCCGAGATCGCGCAGCAGATGGTCGTCCATCTCCGCGAGGCCGAGCCGCTGCAGGTGGCGGTCGTACCAGCGGGCGAGCAGCCGCCGTTGCAGCCAGGTGACGAATGGAAACGGCCGGCGGCTGGCGAGTGGGGCGGAAGCGGTTGGCATCGGCGTTCTCCTTGATCTCGCCCGACAATAATGCTTATCTGACAAGAATGCTTCGATGGAGACCTAACTATGCGTGAAGGACCCGACATTGCCCGCATCGCCAGCCTGGTCGGCGATCCGGCGCGGGCAAACATGCTGAATGCGCTGATGGGAGGCACGGCTTTGACGGCCAGCGAACTGGCGCTGGAGGCCGGCGTCTCGCTGCCGACGGCGTCCTCGCATCTGTCGAAGCTGATGGAGGGTGGGCTGCTGACCTTGGCCAGCCAGGGCCGGCATCGCTATTACGGCCTCGCGGGGCCGCAGGTGGCAGGCATGATCGAGGCGATCACCGGGGTGGCCGAAGCGGTCGGCCCCAAGCGGGTGCGGCCCGGCCCGCGCGACGGCGCCATGCGCG
>NZ_AYVK01000053.1:0-66750 GCF_000503155.1 Mesorhizobium sp. LSJC285A00 | reverse complement strand
GCGGCCGAGGCCGCCAACCCCGGCGGCACGCCGGCGCCCGCAGCGCCCGGCGCCATTCCAAACGCGCCCGGCACCTATGTTACGACGCCGGAAGGCCGCGCGCAGGAAGTGGCCAAGACGGCCCGCGTCAACATCGACACGCCGAGCCTGTCGGGCTCGATCAACCTCACCGGCGCCCGCCTCGACGACCTCAAGCTCAAGCACTATACCGAGACGGTCGACAAGACATCGCCGCAGATCCAGCTGCTCAATCCGCAGGCGCTGCCCACCGGCTATTATGCCGAGATCGGCTTTGTCGGCAGCGACACGACCGGCACGGTGCCGGGCCCGGAAACGGTCTGGAGCGTCGACGGCAATGCGACTCTGACGCCGGCGACGCCAGTGACGCTGACCTTCACCAACGACAAGGGCCTGACCTTCAAGCGCACGATCTCCGTCGACGGCGACTACATGTTCACCGTTTCCGATGCGGTGCAGAATTCAGGCTCGGCCCCGGTCACGCTGTCCAATTACGGCCGCGTCATCCGTTTCGACAAGCCAGCCATTGCCAGCTCCTATGTGCTGCATGAAGGCCTGATCGGCGTCACCGGCACGGAAGGCCTGCAGGAGCACAAATACGCCGACATCGAGAAGAACAAGCTGTATACGCCGAGCAAATCGACCGATGGCTGGCTTGGCATCACCGACAAATACTGGGCGGTCACCCTGGTGCCGACCGAGAAGCAGCCCTTCCAGCCGCACTATGCCTATTTCGACAATGGCCGCCCGCGCTACCAGTCGGACTTCCTCACCGACCCGATCACCATTGCCGCCGGCCAGTCGGCGACGGTGGAGACCGAGATCTTCGCCGGCGCCAAGGAAGTCAACAAGATCAACGCCTACGCCCAGGACCGGCAGATCAGGCTGTTCGACCGGCTGATCGATTGGGGGTGGTTCATCTGGATCACCAAGCCGATGTTCTACCTGATCGACACGCTGTACAAATTCTTCGGCAATTTCGGCCTGGCCATCCTTGCCACCACGGTCGTCGTCAAAACCCTCTTCTTCCCGCTCGCCAACAAATCCTATGCGTCGATGGCGAACATGAAGAAGGTGCAGCCCAAGATGCTCGAGATCCGCGAGAAATACGCGGACGACAAGATGAAGCAGCAACAGGCGATGATGGAGCTGTACAAGACCGAGAAGATCAATCCGCTCGCCGGCTGCTGGCCGGTGGCGCTGCAGATCCCGGTGTTCTTCTCGCTCTACAAGGTGCTCTACATCACCATCGAGATGCGGCACGCGCCGTTCTTCGGCTGGATCCAGGATTTGGCCGCGCCCGATCCGACCTCGGTCTTCAACCTGTTCGGCCTGCTGCCCTTCGCGCCACCGGCATTCCTGCCGCATATGGGCGCCTGGGCGGTGGTCATGGGCATCACCATGTTCCTGCAGATGCGCATGAACCCGACGCCGCCGGATCCGACGCAGGCGCAGATCTTCACCTGGATGCCGGTGATCTTCACCTTCATGATGGGCAGCTTCCCGGCCGGCCTCGTCATCTACTGGGCCTGGAACAACACGCTGTCGATCCTGCAGCAGGGCGTGATCATGAAGCGCCAGGGCGCCAAGATCGAATTGTGGGACAATCTGACGGCATTGTTCCGAAAGAAACCCTCGCCGGCTGAATAGAAGGCGCTATTCCGGCAATCAAAGCCCCGGCTCGTCCGGGGTTTTTTTGGACGAGGCGCGCATCACGTTCCCGTGAGGCGCGAAACTTGCGGCGTGCAACCGGCGTGGCTGCTGCTTGTACCGCCAAGGCCGATCAACACCGATCAGCTCTAATCCGAAGACCGCTGTTTTTGATCCGTGACCCCGTCATGTCCATCGCGGGGATGCGGCGCGTGGAATGGGCATTCGCCTTTAAGTATTTGTTATCATTATCGTTTTTTACTCTGCACCGAAACTTTCCCGCAATCGCCGCGTAACTCTTCCCGACAATCGAATCAACAATTGTCGCACCAGAAGGGTTCTCCAATGGCAAAGTCCATCCTCAAGGCATTCTGCTTTTCCGCCGGCCTGGCTCTATCGGGCCTCGCAGCTACGACGGCCTATACGCTCGCCAATCCCGCCGTTGGCGGCGCTGCGATGCTGACCTCGAAGAACATCGTCGAGAACGCCCTCAACTCGCCGATCCACAAGACGCTGGTTGCCGCCGTCAAGGCCGCCGGCCTGGTCGACACGCTGGAAAGCGCGGGACCCTTCACGGTGTTTGCGCCGACCGATTCCGCCTTTAAGAAACTGCCGGCCGGCACCGTCGCCACGCTGGTGAAGCCCGAAAATAAGGACAAGCTGACCAAGATCCTGACCGCCCATGTCGTGGCCGGCAAGATCTCCGCCAAGGATATGATGACCAAGGCCAAGGCGATGGGTGGCAAGTATGAAATGAAGACCGTCAGCGGCGACACGCTGATCGCCGAGGTAAAAAAAGGCGCGCTTTATATCGTCGACGAGTCCGGCGGCGCCGCCAAGGTGACGGTCGCCGACGTCAACCAGTCGAACGGCGTCATCCACGTCGTCAACAAGGTGCTGTTGCCGAAGTAACGGCTTTACGCAACGGGGAATGACGGCGGGCTGCGACGGGCTTTCTCGGTCTGCCTTCCCCACCTCACGAGGAGGTGCCATTCTTTTGAAGCCGTCTTCGACACCACCGGGGTCCTGCTTGTCCTTCGCAGGGCCCCGTTTTTTTGGGTTTCAGGGCGCCTTAGCCGACGGCGGCGGTCGACCTGATCGTGATCTGCCGCGGCACGAACTGAACATCGAAGCCCAGCAGGGCTCGCTCATCGGGCGATTGGTGCTATAGGGCGGATCACGCCATCTAGAATGGCGGCTTTAATTTGCGCCACTCTCGACGGATCTCGCCATGGACGGACCCAACCCAGACATCAAACACCCCATCCCGATGCACACCCGCGTCGGCTTCCTCAAGCCCCTGGTCACCGCGCCGAATATCGAGATCGGCGAGTTCACCTACTATGACGATCCTGACGGACCGGACAAATTCGCCGAGCGATGCGTGCTGCATCATTATCCCTTCATCGGCGACAAGCTGATCATCGGCAAGTTCTGCGCCATCGCCGAGGGCGCGCGCTTCATCATGAACGGCGCCAACCATGCGATGTCCGGCTTTTCCACCTATCCGTTCAACATTTTCGGTCATGGCTGGGAGCAAGGCTTCGACCCGAAGACGTGGTCACAGGAAGTGCGCGGCGACACGGTGGTCGGCAATGATGTATGGATCGGCATGGATGCGGTGATCATGCCCGGCGTGTCGGTCGGCAATGGCGCCATCGTGGCGGCGAAATCGGTGGTGACGCATGACGTGCCGGCCTATGCGATCGTCGCCGGCAATGCGGCAAAGGTGGTGAAGATGCGTTTCGACGACAGGACGGTGCGGCGGTTGCTGGCTGTGGCGTGGTGGAATTGGCCGGTGGACAAGATCGGCCGCAACCTCAACGCCATCCGGGGCGCCGATATTTCGAGGCTGGAGGCAGCAATTTGAACGCGCTGGGCAACACCGTCATCGGCACCGACCTGTTCACCAAGGGGTGGATCTTCATCCGCGGCGTGCCGGCGATGAAGTTCCTGCCGCCGGAGGGGCCGCCTGAGATCGCCTTTGCCGGCCGCTCCAATGTCGGCAAGTCGTCGCTGATCAATGCGCTCGTCGGCCATAACGGGCTGGCGCGCACCTCCAACACGCCGGGGCGCACGCAGGAGCTCAACTATTTCGTGCCGGGCGGGTTTTCCGGCGAAGGCACCGACCTGCCGCCAATGGCGCTGGTCGACATGCCGGGCTACGGCTATGCCAGCGCGCCGAAGGAAAAGGTGGACGATTGGACCAAGCTGGTCTTCGACTATCTCAAGGGCCGCGTGACGCTGAAGCGGGTCTATGTGCTGATCGATTCCCGCCATGGCATCAAAGCCAAGGACGACGAAGTGCTGTCGCTGCTCGACAAGGCGGCGGTGTCCTACCAGATCGTGCTGACCAAGACCGACAAGATCAAGGCCGCCGGCGTGCCGCAGCTGATCGAAGAGACATTACTGAAGATCAAGAAGCGGCCGGCGGCGTTTCCGTTCGTGCTCGCCACGTCGTCGGAAAAGGGCGAGGGTCTGGACGAACTGCGCGCGGCGATCGTGCTGGCGGCCAATGGCGGTTAAAAGCAACTCCGGGAAAAGTGTGAAGCGGTTTTCCGTCCGGAGTTGCGAAAAAAGACCTTTGGCTAACTAGGCCTTTGCCTTGGACTTCGCCTCGAGCGCGATCATCTGATGGCTTTCTTCCTCGGCAAGCTTTTCGGTGCCGTAGGACTTCAGGAACAGGCTGACGCCCGACCGCACGATGTGGTCGATTTCATCCTGGCTCGGCGCCGTGGTGCGGTAGGCGAAGATGCACTGGCGAAACAGGCCGGCGAGGCACAGTTCGGTGAATTGATAGGCGGCAAGATCGACATCATCGATCTTGAGCAGGCCGCGTTCGATGGCTGCATTGAGGAACTTGACCACCTTGTCGTGGCCGCGTTTTGGGCCACGTTCGTAAAACCGCGCGCCCATGTCCGGTATCCTGTCGGAGGCGCCGATCACGGTGCGTTGCGCCTGGATGACCTTGGCCGAGGTGATCTTCATCGACAGCACCTTGCCGAATTTCACCAGCGTCTGGCGCAGATCGTCGGCGCGGTCGAGCATGTCGTACATGTTCTTGAAGATGGTGCCGCGCTCTTCCTCGATCAGCGCCTCGAACAGCTCTTCCTTGTTGGCGAAGTAGACATAGATCGTGCCCTTGGAGACGCCGGCCTCGCGGGTAATGTCGTTCATCGACGCCGCTTCGAAGCCCTTGTCGATGAACACGCGCCGCGCGCCCTCAATGATCTGGCTGCGCTTGACCGGATCCTGGCCCGCCGCCGGGCGGCCGCGACGCGCACTATCCAGCACATCGCACCGATCATTTTCGACGTCGGGTAACGTGTCGGCCATTAAAGTCACACCTCGCGAAATAATTCGAACCGAGCGGTTCGATTGCTCTTGATATGGGCCTGCTTTAGCGCTATGTCAACGTTCGCATCGAACCGAACGGTTCAGTATAACACATTTTCCTTATGTAGCTACGGTAGCGAGATATCATGTCCTCGAACACGTCAACCACCGCCGAAGTCCGCCCCTTTCCCCACGCCAAGGTCTCGCCGGTTATCGAAGCGCCGGAAGCGCCCATCAAGCCTGCCGCCGAAGTTTTGGCCGAGGTGCCGGCCAAGAAGAAGCGGTCGGCTCGCTCGTTCATGCTGCCGATCATCGGCCTCGCTCTGCTCAGCGCCGGCGCCTGGTATGGCTATAATTACTGGACCGACGGCCGGTTCCTGATCTCGACCGACGATGCCTATGTCCAGGCCGACATGTCGTTCGTCTCGCCGAAGATTTCCGGCTATGTCGATCAAGTCAAGGTCTCGGAGAACCAGCAGGTCAAGGCCGGCGATCCGCTGCTGACGATCGACGACGGCGACTACAGAATAGCCGTTGCCCAGGCGGAGGCGCAGATCGCCACGCTGGCCAAGACGCTCGACCGTATCGACGCGCAGACCAAGGCGGCGCACGCTTCGCTGCAACAGGCGCAGGCGCAGAAGGTCGCCGACCAGGCGGCAGCCGACAATGCCGCTCGTGCCCAGCAGCGCGCCGCGCAACTGGTCAAGACGCATGTCGGCACGCAGGCGCAACTGGACGATGCCCAGACCGCTCTCGACCAGGCCAATGCAGCCCTTGTCGGCGCCGACGCGCAGATTGCAGCCGCACAGGCCAATATCGGCGTGTTCGAAGCGCAGCGCGCCGAATCGGCCAGCACGCTGGCTTCGCTGCGGCTGAACCGCGACAAGGCCGCCCGCGATCTTTCCTTCACCGTGCTCAAGGCGCCTTATGACGGCGTCGTCGGCAACCGCTCGGTCGAGCAGGGCGACCTCGTCAGCCCCGGCCAGAAGCTCGCCGTCGTGGTGCCGCTGGACAAGCTCTACATCGTTGCCAACTTCAAGGAGACGCAGCTGGCCAAGCTGATGCCCGGCGAGAAGGTGCGGGTCTCGGTGGACGCCACGGACGGCCATGATTTCGAAGGCACGGTGTCGTCGCTGGCGCCGGCTTCGGGTGCGGTGTTCTCGCTGCTGCCGCCGGAAAATGCCACCGGCAACTTCACCAAGGTGGTGCAGCGCATCCCGGTTCGCATCGACGTGCCGGCCGATGTGCTGAAGGCAGGCAGGCTGCGCGCCGGCCTGAGCGTCGTCGTCGCCGTCGACAGCCGCACGGCTCCGGCCGCGGCGAACTGAGCGGCCGCAAGGGGATAACGCCATGGCAACCGCAACCATAACAGCAGGAGCGGCCCCTGCCATGCCGGCGGTACCGACGACCATCTCGACGCGCCGCCTCATCGCCTTCCTGGCGATGGTGTTCGGCATGTTCATGGCGATCCTCGACATCCAGATAGTCTCAGCCTCGCTGGCCGAGATCCAGGCCGGCCTCAGCGCCAGTTCCGATGAAATCCCATGGGTGCAGACCGCCTATCTGATCGCCGAAGTGGTGATGATCCCGCTGTCGGGCTTCCTCAGCCGGATGCTGTCGACGCGCGTGCTGTTTGCAGGCGCCGCGGCCGGCTTCACGGCGGCCAGCGCGCTGGCCGCGACCGCCACCAACATCGACCAGATGATCGTCTACCGGGCCATCCAGGGCTTTATCGGCGGCGGCATGATCCCGAGCGTTTTCGCCGCCGCCTTCACCATCTTCCCGCCGTCGCGCCGCGCCATGGTGTCGCCGATGATCGGCCTGGTGGCGACGCTGGCGCCGACCATCGGCCCGACCGTCGGCGGCTATATCAGCCATGCCATGTCGTGGCACTGGCTGTTCCTCATCAATGTCATTCCAGGCATTCTGGTGACGGTCACGACCTGGACCCTGATCGATTTCGACAAGCCCAATCTCGGCCTGTTCAGCAAGTTCGACTGGTGGGGCCTTGCCGGCATGGCGGCGTTTCTCGGCTGCATGGAATATGTGCTCGAGGAAGGTCCGAACCATGACTGGCTGCAGGAACAGGCCGTGTTCATCTGCGCCATCATCATGGTTGTCGGTGCGGCGCTGTTCTTCTGGCGTGCCTTCACCGCCGAGGAGCCTATCGTCGATCTCAGGGCCTTCACCAACGTCAATTTCGCCTTCGGTTCGCTGTTCTCCTTCGTCATCGGCATCGGCCTGTACGGTCTGACCTATCTCTACCCAGTGTTCCTAGGACGCATCCGCGGCTACGATTCCTTGATGATCGGCGAAGCCCTGTTCGTCAGTGGCCTGGCGATGTTCGTCACTGCGCCGATTTCCGGCATCCTGTCGAGCAAGATGGATTTGCGCATCATGATGATGATCGGGCTGTTCGGCTTCGCTGCCGGCACATGGTGGATGACGCATCTGACCGCCGACTGGGATTTCTGGGAATTGCTGATCCCGCAGATCCTGCGCGGCAGCTCGATGATGCTGTGCATGGTGCCGATCAACAACATTGCGCTCGGCACCTTGCCGCCGGACCGGCTGAAGAACGCGTCGGGCCTGTTCAACCTGACCCGCAACCTCGGCGGTGCGGTCGGCCTTGCCGTCATCAACACCGTGCTGATCGATCGCAGCGCCTTCCACTACGCCAGGCTGGCCGAGCATGTGGAATGGGGCAGTGCGGCGGCGCAGACCAAGCTGCAGAACATGACGCTCGACTTCCAGCAGACTCCCGGCCTCGACGCCACCAAGGCGGCGATCTCCAAACTGTCGGGCATGGTCCAGCAGCAGGCGTCGCTGCTGTCGTTCATGGATGTGTTCACCATGCTGACCGTGCTGTTCGCGACCATGGCGGTCTTCACCCTGGTCATCGCCAAGCCGGCGCCGCCCGCGGGCAGCGGTGGCGGAGGCCATTGAGCGCGCCGGACCCCCCGCCTGGCGCCCTCGTGTGTGACCCCGGAAATCACCCCCGATTTCCGGGGTCACGCTTAAGCATCGATCGTTATCAAGCTCCTTGGTCAAACACCCGGCGCGCTATGCTGCGGCAGGCGGCCCAAACCATTTGGTCAGCGAGTCGGTTAGCCCGGCTGCTTCAGGGCCGCCGACCCAGGCCACATAACCGTCAGGCCGGACCAGCACAGAGCCGGGTGCTTTGACCGCGCCCAGCACCGGAAGCTCCCACGCGCCATCGTAGCTGGCGTCGACCAGCTGAATCCGCTCCACCCACTGGCCGATACCAAAAGCGCCGGGCTCACCAAGATTAAGCAGCAGCGGCCGAGCGTCGTGCAGCAGGGCGAAAACCGGCAGCGGACCGGCAGCGGTGACGAGGTCGAGATCCGGCATGCGACGCCCCAGCAGCGGATGCCCCTCGCCAAGATCGTAGTGGATGTCCAGGCCGGACAACATGCCGGCAAAACGCTTGCGCGGCTCTTCCATGCCGAGAAGTTCCGACACTGTATCGCGCAGCGCCTTGGTGCGCTCGTCTTCGCGACGGAGCACGACCGACGCCATGGTGTTTTTCATCACACGCGCGGCAATCGGGTGGCGCTCTGCCTGGTAGCTGTCGAGCAGGCTTTCGGGCGCAGTTTTCCTGACCACTTGGGCGAGCTTCCAGCCCAGATTGACCGCGTCCTGCACGCCGGTCTGCAGCCCCTGTCCACCGTCCGGTGGATGCACGTGCGCGGCGTCGCCTGCCAGCAGCACCCGCCCCTTGCGGTATGCGGCTGCCTGCCGGGTCATGTCGGTGAAGCGGGCCAGCGATGTTGGATTGTGGACGCCGTAATCGGTGCCGTAGACGGCAATGAGCGCCTCGCTGAGCTCATGCAATGTGGGCACGCCGCCGGCCCCGACCTCGCGTTCGGTCACCAGCACCCGCACCGTACCGTCTTCCAGTCTGCTGAGGCCGTGAATTCCGATGGCATCGCGGTGGATACCCCATTGCGGCTCTTCCGTTACCTCGATCTCGGCGATCAAATTGCTGGTTGTCGGCTCGGAACCGGGGAACTCGATGCCCGCCGCCTTGCGCACGAGGCTTCTGCCGCCGTCGCAGCCGACAAGATAATCGGCACGAAGCAACCCGCCATCGCTCAGTGCGACATCGACGCCGCCGCCATCCTGCACGACGCCTTTCACCTCGCGGCCACGGTAGACCGTGACGCCCAGCTCCTCGACCCAGTCAGCAAGGATGCGCTCTATGTGCTTTTGCCACAGCGCCAGCCCGTAATTGTGGCGGGTGGGGAAGTCGCTGATGTCAAGCGAAACGCCGGCGAAACCCGCGACCTGGGCGGTCTGACCTTGCGACAGGAACCGATCGACAATGCCGCGCTGATCGAAGATCTCGATGGTGCGCGAATGCAGGCCGCCCGAGCGCGCGCCCGCGAGATCCTGGTTCTCGCGCCGCTCGACGATGGCGACATCGATGCCGGCCAGGGAAAGCTCGCCGGCCAGCATCAACCCGGTCGGGCCGCCGCCGGCGATCACCACTTGATGGGATATTCGCGGCCGGTCCGCATCAACACCGTCGGTCGATTTGGGCTTGCCGTCGCGAGCCCGTGCTTTGGTTGGCTGCATAGGTTCTGGCCCTCTCGTTAGGGCTGCGGAATCTACGCATAAAAAGCCGTCTGCCAATTCTTGAAGTTGACTGTTTTCGCCCCATTTCAGGAGATAGGAGGCGGTCGTCACACCGGCTCCAAATCCCCCACCCCGCTAAAAGACGCCGAACGATCAGGCAGTGGCCGGCTTGAAGCTGAGCGCAACACCGTTGATGCAGTGGCGCAGGCCGGTCGGCGCCGGGCCATCGTCGAAGACATGGCCGAGATGACCGCCGCAGCGGCGGCAATGGACCTCGGTGCGGGTCATGCCCAGCGAACGGTCCTCGGTCTTGCCGACGGCGTTGGCAATCTCCTGCCAGAAGCTCGGCCAGCCGGTGCCGGACTCGAACTTGGTGTCTGAGGGGTAGACCGGCAGGTCGCAACCGGCGCAGGCGAAAATGCCCTTGCGATGCTCGTTCAGCAGCGGGCTGGTGCCGGGATACTCGGTGCCTTCCTTGCGCAGCACGTTGAAGGCTTCGTCGGACAGGATGGCGTGCCATTCGGCGTCGGTCTTGGTGACCTCGAAGGTTTCGGCAGCCTTAGCGGGCCCGCCCATGCGCAACGTTGCCGCCGCGCCGGCCACGGCAGCGATGGCGGCGCCGCTCAAAAGCAAATCTCGACGGTTCATGACAGAAATCCTCCTGCGGGTTGTTTTGCCAAATTTGGCCGCCACTGGAAAATCAAAAGCCGGTGACGGTTGTCCTGCAAACGAACGCTCCACACCGGCTCCGCGCTTGTTGCGGACGGGATGGAGCGCTCGGTCGTTTGCTCGGCCCACGGGGGCGGGGCCGCGCAATCTGCAGGAGCTTACCGCCTGTTCGTCGGCGGCAGGGGCTTTGTTACATCTTCGGCAGCAGGACCTTGTCGATGACGTGGATGACGCCGTTCGACTGCTCGACATCGGCGATCGTGACATTGGCGACATTGCCGTTCTCGTCGGCTACGGTGACCTTGCCGCCATCGGCCTTGAGCGACAGCTCGCAGCCGCCGACCGTCTTGACCTTGTGGGTGCCGCCATCGGCCTTGGCCATCGAGGCGACATCGGCGCCCATCGCCTTGGCGCCGATGACATGGCAGGTCAGGATCTTGGTGAGCTTGTCCTTGTTCTCGGGCTTGAGCAGCGTCTCGACCGTGCCAGCCGGAAGCGCGGCGAAGGCCTCATTGGTCGGCGCGAAGACGGTGAACGGGCCGGCGCCCTGCAGTGTCTCGACCAGGCCGGCAGCCTTGACTGCGGCGACCAGCGTGGTGTGATCCTTCGAATTGACGGCGTTCTCGACGATGTTCTTGTTGGCGTACATGGCGGCGCCGCCAACCATCGGATTTTCTGCATAAGCGACGGTGGCGAAGACGGCAATGGTACCGGCGAGCAAAAGGGTGGCGATTCTACGCATAGTGTTCGAACTCCTCGGGGTTATTGTTTCCTCTTTCGGGAACATGAGGAGATACGGAATAGAACTGTTTGAGTTTCCGCGCGACGGGAAAAATTTACCTTTATCCTGTCGGCGAATTATCTCCGGAGATCGAATCTCTAATCTCCAGCAGCGTATCCAAAACGAAAACAGCGGAAGATCTACTTCCGCTGCCTTCATTATCACGTCATGGTTTTACGATCTATCAGATGCCCTTCAGGTCGCCCGCGGCAACGACTGGTCCGGTCGGCTGTCCGGTCGTCGAACCGCCCGTCGGCTCGACGCTGACGGCGAGCACGGCGCCTTGCGCCAGCTTCTGCTGCACTGCCGGGGTAACCGGAATGTGCGTGACCTGGCCGGCGGGAATGACGCCCATCGAGACCGGCGCATTCTTGCCTTCGATCATCCACAGTTCGAAGTCCTTGCCGGCGGCGCGTTCGCCCGAAACCAGCGACAGGCCGACATCGCGGCGGGATGCGTCGTAGACGACGAGGTATTTGACATCGCTGCCTTCGGCGGCCAGCGAGGCGACGAGGCGCTCCTGTGGCACGACGACCGGCGACCTGACGTAGGGCACGGCGACATAGAGCACCAGGGCCGCGAGAGCCGCTGCGGTGAGGCCGCGCCAGAAGCTAAGGCTGGACCACAGGCTGCCGCTCGGGGCCGTCGTCGACGCCGCGGTAGAGGAGAACAGCCGGCGATCGATAGCCGGCTTGATGGTGGCCGGCGGCTCTACCTCAGCATAAGCGGCAGCCATCGGCGAGAGATTCACTTCCCAGGAATCGACGAGACGGGCAAAGCCGGTCTCCGCGTCGATGCGTCCGGAGGCTATCTGGCGCTCATCCGCCGGCAGCACGCCGAGAACGTATTCGGCTGCGAGCAGGTCGTCGCCTCCACGTTCCGGTCCATTTTCTTCTGCCAAGGTCATCTTTCCAGACATTCTCTAAGTTTCAACAGGCTGCGGCGCAGCCATGTCCGCATCGTGTTGAGCGGAACCTTGTGACGTTCCGCGAGCTCGGCGTAACTTTCGCCGTTCAAATAAGCACCCCGAACGGCTTGCGCCCGGTCTTGTTCCAACTCTTCAAGGCACTGATAGATGCGCTCGGATTCACCGCCCGCAACAACCATAGCCTCTGGCCCCGGACCGGGGTCAGCCACGTCGAGCGCGGCATCGATATCGGCAGCGGGCTTGCGTCGCGACCGGATGCGATCAATCGCATGATTGCGTGCTATGGCCACCAGCCAGGAGATTGGGCTTAGATCGGAAACAGCGAAACGGTCCGCCTTCGTCCACACTTTGACGAAGACCTCTTGCAGCGCTTCTTCCGCATCTCCGCGATCCTTCAATACACGAAGGCACACGCCGAAAAGTTTCGCACTGGTTTGCCGGTAAAGCAGATCGAACGCAGTCCGATCCTTCATCGAGGTCCGGACAATCAGGGTGGAGATATCCTGCGGCGTCATACGGACAAGCTAAGCGATCACGATTTATTTGCAAAGGCAGAAATCTTGTTGTCCACGCAAACGATGTCCGCGCCCGATCGCCAGTAATCGCCGGTCGGTGCCAAGGAAATCGGCTGTCGTTAGCCTCCCGCAGAAAGGGGAACAGCAATGTCGGCCGAACAGATGCTGTGGGAGAACGATGCAACCGACTTGGCAGGCTGTGCACAGAGGCGAGATCTCGCCGCCGGACCTTGTCGATGCTGCGATCGCGCGCGCCGAGGCAACCCGATCATTGCGCATCCGCCGCTTGCCTGCGGCGCGATGGACCCGAAGGGGGCCGACGAGCTCATCGAAAACCTGCTCGACAAATTGCATCTGACCGTCTCTTGGAGATCAGATCCCTGTTTGGGCAATTGATGGACAAGCGCCTGTGGTTCACCCACTGGCCGGCGATCCAGAATGGCCTGCCGCTTGGCATCCAGGCCGTCGGCCGCCCCGGCGACGAGCAGGACGCTTTTGTCGCTTGCCGCGCAGATGGAGAAGGTTTCCGGGTGGCTGACGCGGCGGGCGCCGCTCAAGGTGCCGGCCTGATCCGGCAGATTTCATCATCGTGATAGCAAAGCTGTTTGCGGCCTGGGCCAATTCCCGCTAAGACGCCGCCGTCCTTACCCACATCCAGGGAACCATGCCGATGACGGAGATCACCGCCACCGCCGAAATGCAGGCCGCCCTGCTCTCGCGGGCCCTGCCCTATATGCAGCGCTACGAGCACAAGACGGTGGTGGTGAAATATGGCGGTCATGCCATGGGCGATATCGAGCTCGGCAAGGCTTTCGCCCGTGACATCGCGCTGCTGAAGCAGTCCGGCGTCAACCCGATCGTCGTCCATGGCGGCGGGCCGCAGATCGGCGCCATGCTGGCCAAGATGGGCATCGAATCCAAGTTCGAAGGCGGACTGCGCGTAACCGACCAGAAGACGGTCGAAATCGTCGAGATGGTGCTGGCCGGTTCGATCAACAAGGAGATCGTCGCGCTGATCAACGCCGAGGGCGAATGGGCGATCGGCCTGTGCGGCAAGGACGGCAACATGGTGTTCGCCGAAAAGGCTCGCAAGACCATGATCGACCCGGATTCCAACATCGAGCGTGTGCTCGATCTCGGTTTCGTCGGCGAACCGGTCGAAGTCGACCGCACCCTGCTCGACCTGCTGGCGCGCTCCGAAATGATCCCGGTGCTGGCGCCGGTGGCGCCCGGCCGCGATGGCCATACCTACAACATCAATGCCGACACCTTCGCCGGCGCCATCGCCGGCGCCTGCCAGGCGACGCGCCTTTTGTTCCTGACCGACGTGCCCGGCGTGCTCGACAAGAACAAGAAGCTGATCGACGAGCTGACGGTGGCCGAAGCCAAGGCGCTGATCAAGGACGGCACGGTGTCGGGCGGCATGATCCCCAAAGTCGAGACCTGCATCGAGGCGATCGAGCGCGGCGTCGAAGGCGTCGTCATCCTCAACGGCAAGACGCCGCATGCGGTGCTGCTGGAATTGTTCACCGAACACGGCGCCGGCACGCTGATCGTGCCCTGAGGTGCTACTGGCTTGGCGGCCAGTCGATCGGCTGGCCAGCCGTTAGGCAGGCTGGGGCAGGCGCGCGATGACCTTTATCTCGAAGTCGAAGCCGGCTAACCAGTCGACGCCGACCGCCGTCCAATTGGTGTAGGGCGGTTCACCGAACACCTTCAGCCGAACGGCATCGATCACGGGCCATTGCGCTGCCGGATCGGTGTGGAAGGTGGTCACGTCGACTATATCGTCGAACGTGGCGCCCGCTGCTTTCAGCACTGCCGCGAGATTATCGAAGGCAGGCTGGACCTGCTTTTCGAAGACAGGTTCGGGCGACCCGTCCTCGCGGCTGCCGACCTGGCCCGAGACGAACAAAAGATCGCCCGATCGGATTGCAGCAGAATAGCGATTGATCTCGTAGAGAGCCTGCCGGCCGGCAGGAAAGATCGCGTCACGTTTGGTCATTTTCACTCCATTGTCCGGGGCACTCACATACGTCCCGTATGCATGAGGTGGGTACATACGCTGCGTATGTCAATACGCATACGGTAGGTATGAAGGGCAGCGAGCCCGTCAGGCGCCGGCCGAGATCGCGACAGCCGCTTCGGCCGGCTTGAGCGGCGGGCGCATGACGACCATGGATTCCTCATCGGCATCCTGCGGCGCGCCCCAGTACTCAGCCAGCGTCGGACCATCCTTGAGGCGGCGGTCGCGGGCCAGAAAACCCCAGACCTCGCGGAACCAGACGCGGCGGCCCATTTGCGTGTACCAGCGCATCGAATGGCGCTGTTCGGGATCGGGGTGGAAGAGAATGCGCGTCAGCGCCTTCGGCCGCGACTGCACCGCGACCTCGATCAGCTTGATCGAGAAGAACAGCATCCACGGTTTCAGCCGGGTCATCTGCAGCACCTGGTGCTTGTAGTCCCACAGCCGGGCATCCGTCTGAATCACCTTGCGGTTCTTGGCGATGCGGAAGAACGGCGTCCAGCGGTGCGGCGTGACATAGAGCGCCTGGATCTGGTCGGGGTCATAGGCAAGCAGCTGGCGAAAGCCGCGCCACAGATCGCGAAAGGTCTCATCCTCGAACCCGGCCACCCAGGTCGCCATGGACAGTATGCCATGCTGGCGGAGCAGCCGGATTGCCTCGCGGTCGGATGAGGTGCTGCCGCCCTTGCGGATCAATTGAAGCGTCTGTTCGTCGGTGTTTTCCATGCCGAGCAGCCAGCGGATGACGCCGGCCTTGCGATAGAGGTGCAGGATGTCGGCATCGCGCACGATGTCATCGGCCCGGGTCGAGCCGACGATCAGCACCGGCACGTTCTCGGCGATCAGCGCATCGAGAAAGGCGCGCCAAACCTTCTTCGACACGGTCGGGTTTTCGTCGGCGAGGTTGATCAGTTCGACGCCGTGCTGGCGGTGCAGCCAGGCAATCTCCTGCGCAAATTTCTTGGGGTCGCGATGCCGCCAGCGGGTCCAGAAACCGCGTTGGCCACAATAGTTGCACAGATGCGGGCAGCCCCGCGAAAACTGCATGACCACGGCGCGCTTGCCGCCCCAATAGCTGTAGCGGCGGTGATCGATCAGCTCCCAGCCGACGCGGTACTCGTCCAGATCGGCAATGGTCCCGGCCGGCCGCGTCGCGAAGGGGCGGCCGAGATCGTCGCGATAGGCGATGCCCGCGACATCGGCCAGTGGCCGGCGATTGTCCAGTGCCACGACCAGGGCAAGGATGGTTGCCTCGCCCTCGCCGCGCACGATGAAGTCGAAGACATCGCTCGCCGCCAGTATGTCGCGCCAGTGATAGGTCGGGAACACGCCGCCATAGATCACCAGCGTCGCCGGCTCGAGCGCCTTGACCATGCGGGCGATCGCGAGCGCGGTGGGATGCGCCGAGGTCGAGCCGGAATGGCCGATCAGGATGCAATCGGGCTGGCCGCTGAGCGCATCGCGCACCAGCGTTTCCAACGGCATCGGCCCGAATTCGGCATCGACCAGCCGGACTTTATGGCCGGCTTCGATAAGCGGGCCGCCCAGTGCCAGCAGGCCGAGCGGTGGCAGATGGTCATCGGGCACGCGGCTGCCGATGGCGGTGTGCGGCGGATTGATCAGCACGATGTTCATGACGGACCTTTGAGCGACGGTCCGCATGGCGTAGCCGGCGTTTCAGTTTCGCATTTGGGCTCCGTTCAGCAGTTTGCGTGCAGCTTTTCCGCAGAAATGGCGGTGCGTGTCCTACCGCCTGAGGTGGGCGAGCGGCACGTGGCCCGGGCCCTTGATGTTCTGCAGCACCAGCTGGGTGTGAACGTCGCGCACGCCGGCAAGACGCATCAGGCGGTGCATGACGAAGGCGTTGAGTTCGTCGACCGACGGCACCATGACGTGCAGCAGGAAATCGTGGTCGCCGGTCATCGTCCAGCATGACGACACTTCATCCATGCGTTGCACGGCGGCGATGAAGGTTTCGGGCGAACCGTCGCTGTGGCTGGTGAGCCGCACCTGGATGAACACCTCGACCATCAGGCCGACGGCGCGGCGGTTGAGCACGGCGGCAAAGCCCTTGATGATTCCGGCCTCCTGCAGCGCCTCGAAACGGCGGGCGCAAGGCGTCGTCGACAGGCCGATCTCCTGCGCCAGTTCGGACACGGGCTTGCGTCCATCGCGCTGAAGCACGTCCAGCATCTTGATCTCGAAATCGTCGAACTGAGGCATTTTCACTCTCTTTCAGCTTCTGCTTGGTGATTTTTACCTCAAATCATGGACCCAAGCCATCATCAAAGCTGAATTGCCTCGCCGGCTGCCGCTAGATTCGGGGGACAGATTCAAGTGTCACAATCAGGGGAGAAGAACCATGACGACGATGAGCGTTGCCGAATATGCCCGTGATTGCGCGGCGCAAGGCCTGCGTGGCGACTATTCAGTGTGCCGTTCCGACTTCACCGTAGCGCAGGGCTACAACTACAACGCCGACGAACAGGCGGTGTGGCGCACGTTGTGCGACCGGCAGACCAAGCTGACGCAGAAGCTGGCGCACCATTCCTATCTCGATGGCGTCGCCGCACTCGGCCTGCTCGACAAGATCCCGGATTTCGGCGCGGTCTCAGACAAGCTGCGCAAGCTGACCGGCTGGGAAATCGTCGCCGTGCCTGGCCTCATCCCGGCCGCGCCCTTCTTCGACCATCTCGCCAACCGGCGCTTTCCGGTGACCAACTGGCTGCGCACCAAGGACGAGCTCGACTACATCGTCGAACCCGACATGTTCCACGACTTCTTCGGCCATGTGCCCATCCTGACACAGCCGGTGTTTGCCGACTTCATGCAGATGTATGGCGAAAAGGCCGAGAGCGTGATTGCGCTGGGCGGTGACGAGATGATCTCCCGGCTCTACTGGTACACCGCCGAATACGGGCTGATACAGGAGGAGGGCCAGAAGCGGAAAGCTTTCGGCGCCGGACTGATGTCGTCGTTCACCGAATTGCAGTTCGCCGTCGCGAGCCCGGACGCGCACCACGTGCCCTTCGACCTCGAAATGGTGATGCGCACCGGCTACGAGATCGACAAGTTCCAGCGCGCCTATTTCGTGCTGCCGTCTTTCGACGTGTTGCGCGATGCGTTCCGGACCGCCGATTTCAAGGCGATCGTCGCCCGCCGCAAGGGGCAGCCGGCGCTCGATCCGGCAACGGTTTAGCAAATCCTGGAGGGTTTGCGCGGCACCTACCCCCACCCTTAATCCCTCCCCACAAGGGGGAGGGAGATCTCGTTGGCGCTGATTTCCGGGGGTTTCGACACCAAGGCATGGGTAGCGCCGGCAACAATCCTGTCGCGCCGTTCGCTTTTTTGACAATCAGACGGTGATGACTTCGTCACACCGGGGGGATGACTTCGTCACACCGTGATTACTTTGGTCAGATGGTCGCCTAGCCGGCAGGCAAGTGCGGTGATCGTCGTCGTTGGATTGCATTCGCCAGAGGTGCAGAATACCGAGGAACCACCGACATAGAGATTGTCCATGCCGTGCACCTTGCAGTTGGCGTCGACCACGCTCTTGACGACATCGGTGCCCATGCGCGTGCCGCCCATGTGGTGGTGGCCGGCCAGTTCCTCATCCGTCGGGTAGTCCTCGCCATTGGTCAGCCAGTCCATGATGCGGACGCGGCCGAGGTCCTTCTCGATCAGCGTCGTTCCGAACAACTTGAGCCCCTCGAGGATGGTGCGGCGCTCCAACGGCGACTTCTTCCAGTGCAGCTCGATGCGCGGCACGCCGGCACGGTCGACATCGGTCTTCGACAATTCGATATGGTTCGAGGCCAGCGGCGCCTGTTCCCAGGCGACGTAGAGCTGGGCGGCGCAGCGCAGGTTCTGGCTGAGCTGGTAGGCGGCCCATTCGGCGGCCTCGGGCGCGGTGCAGGCAAGGTCGGCAATCAGGCTCTTGACGCCGGCATAGGGCGTCTCGATCAGGCGTATGCCGAAATTCATGATCTGCAGCCGCTCCATGGCGGCGAGCGTCGGCGAGAAGAACGCCTCGTTGACGGCATCGACCTCGAACTCGCTGTAATCGGCCAGGATGGCATTGCCGCCCTCGAAGGTCGGGTGCTCCATCCAGTAGCGGCCAAGTGCCGTGGCGTTCGGCACCACGCCGCCATTCGAGCGCTGGTTCGACCATAGAAGCAGCCGCGAATTCTCCAGCCCGCCGGCGCAGACGATGAAATAATCGGCGCTGAAAGCGCCGGCATCCTTGCCGTTCGACCACAGCCTGGCGCCGGTCACTCGCTTGCCGTCGCCGGCAAGTTCGGTGGCATAGGTGTTGAGGACGAGCGCTATGTTCTTGCTCTTGTGGAGCTCGTCGGAGAATTTCTCGCCAAAGCGCACGGCCGGGCTCTTGATCAGCTGCACCCAGCGTATTTCGTCTGAAATCGGCACATCGGGCTTGAAGTCGGGAAGCTCGAGTATGTCGTGCACCTCGGACAGATAGGGCTCGATGTCGGTCCGGGCGATTGGCCAGCCGGTGTCCGGCGCCCATGCCTTGGGCTCAAAGTCCTGCTTGTCGAGCACGCGGCACCAGCCGGCCCAGTGGTTCGACGACCCGCCCATGAAGCGCAGCCGGGTGATGTCGAGATCGAAATATTGATCGCCGACCGTGGAGCCGCGGTAGAAATCCTGCGACTCGTCGCTGAATTCGCGTGCGCCGGCCTCCAGCACCACGACCGGAATGCCGGCGGCGCCGAGCTTTCTGGCAATGGTGGTGCCGGCCGGCCCGGAGCCGAGAATGCAGACCTTGGGCTTGAAATCCGAGGCTCGAAACGCCTCATAGCTGTCGAAGATCATGCCAGGTCGCTCCGCTTCAGGATCCAGCCATTGACCACGACGATCTCGTCGGGATCGGCCGGGGGGCGGTCGCTGTCAGGCAGCTTGCGAAAAAGCTGTAGCGCCGGCATCGCAATCAGCGCCTGCACGATGGTGCGACGCGACATTTTCCTGATGAAGAAACTCATGACACGTCTCTGGATGGGGGCTTCGATCCACGCATGGCGTTCCCTGAACGGCACAGGTACCGGCCAGACATGCCATTCCCGTGCCAAGCCTTGCCTGTAAACGAGTTACAACCCGGTAAACGGCGCAGTTGCGTGGAAACAATGTTGGCGAACCGTTAACAGCCCCACCACCAACACCTAGGCAGCTTCGGAAATGTCCCGGTCGAGGATCGACAAATTGCGGCCGCGGTGCTTGGCCTCGTAGAGCCGGCGGTCGGCGGCGCGCATCAGGTCCGAGACATCGGCATCTTGCGCACAGGTGATGCCGCCGATCGAGACGGTCAGCGGCACCGTGCGCTCTTCGACCGGACGAAAGCGGACCAGCTCGACTTCACGGCGGATGCGCTCGGCCACGCGCCGGGCTTCGGCTTCCGTAGCGCCGACCAGGAAGGCGCCGAACTCCTCACCGCCAATGCGGCCGAGCACGTCGCCGCTGCGGACGCCGCGCTCGATGGCGCTGGCGATCAACACCAGTGCGTCATCGCCGGTCAGATGGCCGAAACTGTCGTTGATCGCCTTGAAATGGTCGGCGTCGATGATCAGCAGCGCGCCGCGATCGGATTTGCGCCGCGAGCCGTCCAACGCGGCAAAGAAGCTCTCGCGGTTGAGCATGCCGGTCATGTCGTCGCGGCTCGCCTTCGCCGACAGGCGCCGATGCGCGGCGGCGAGCTGGGCATGCGCGCGGGCGAGATCGCGATGCGCGTTTTTCAGTCGGTCGCTCTGCCAGAAGGTGCTGGCGCAGGCGATCCAGGCGAGCGCCAGCGGGCACACCGTCGATGTCAGCCAGACAGTGCGGTCGACCGGAAAACCCATGGCTGGAACGATGATCAGCGTCAGCAAAAGCGAGATGGCTACCGAGCCGAATGCGACCGCGGCGGACTTTAAGACTATGCGACTCATCGCTGGCTCCCACTGAACCGTCTCTGTGCCAGCAAGCCCTGAAGGCCACCTTTCCGTGATGGCTAAAATTTGAATGGTGAGCCCATTTTTACAACTCTAGATGCACATAGGTTGTGGATAAGCTCTACATCAGAAAGGGGTTCGAACGGCAGATATTTCATGCCATAAGGACGCCATGACCACGCTGCCCGATCCCGCCCGCTTCGCCCATGTCACCGACTGGGTGTTCGACCTCGACAACACGCTTTATCCGCACCATTCGAATCTGTTTTCGCAGATCGACGTCAAGATGACGGCCTATGTCGGAGAACTGCTCACGCTGCCGCGCGAGGAAGCGCGCAAGCTGCAGAAGGAACTCTATCTCGAATATGGCACGACGCTGAACGGGCTGATGACGCGTCACGGCATCGACCCCGACGACTTTCTCGAAAAGGTGCATGATATCGACTATTCGTGGCTGGTGCCGGATCCGGTGCTGGGCACCGCTATCCGCCAGCTGCCCGGCCGCAAGTTCATCTTCACCAATGGCGACCGCAGGCACGCCGAGCGCACCGCGCGCCAGCTCGGCATACTCGACCATTTCGACGACATTTTCGATATCGTCGCCGCCGGGCTGACGCCGAAGCCGTCGCGGCAGACCTATGAGAAGTTTGCCGAACTGCACGCCGTCACCGGACACAATGCGGTGATGTTCGAGGATCTCGCCCGCAACCTCGAGGTGCCGAAATCACTGGGCATGACCACGGTGCTGGTGGTGCCGCGCAATTTCGAGCCGACCTTTGCTGAAATCTGGGAACACGATCCGGCCAATGAGGACGACGTCGATTTCGTCACCGACGATCTGGCGACGTTTCTGACGGGGATAGTGGAGGGGGTGGAGGAATTGAGGAATTGAGGAGCTGAAGAATTGAAGAACTGGTGAAAGGAAGACCGATCCGGACCTCCTTTTCCTCAATTCTTCAGCTCCTCAATTCCCGGTTCCCCTACTCCCCCAACTTGTAGAAGCGGCTGATGATCCCCCAGGCCTCGTCGGCGGTGTCGACAAAGTCGATGATATCCTGGTCGCCGGGCGTGATGGTGCCTTGTTCGGCCAGGAAATCGAGGTCGATCGCGCGCTGCCAGAACGCCTTGCCGAACAGGATCACCGGCACGCGTTCCATGCGGCCGGTCTGGATCAGCGTCAGCGTCTCGAAGAACTCGTCCATGGTGCCGAAGCCGCCCGGAAACACCGCGACGGCCTTGGCGCGCATCACGAAATGCATCTTGCGGATGGCGAAATAGTGGAAGTTGAAGCACAGCTCCGGGGTCACATAGGCGTTCGGCGCCTGCTCGTGTGGCAGGACGATGTTGAGGCCGATCGACGGCGCGCCGACATCGTCGGCGCCGCGATTTCCCGCCTCCATCACGCCTGGGCCGCCACCGGTGACGACGACGAATTCGCGGTAGTAGGACGTGGCCGATTGCTGTGAGCAGAGGCGGGCGAATTTGCGCGCCTCCTCGTAGTATTTGCTGTTTTCCTCGAGGTTTTTCTTCTGCGTCTCGTTCTTGGCGGCCCAGGCCTCGCCGCCGGGCTCGGGAATACGCGCGCCGCCGAACAGGATGACCGTCGAGCGGATGCCGCGCTCGGCCAGGATCATTTCGGGCTTCAAGAGCTCAAGCTGCAAGCGCACAGCGCGCAATTCCCGGCGCGTCATGAAGTCGGGATCGTTCCAGGCCAGCCGGTAGGTTTCGGCGCGCGTCTGCGGCGTGTCGGGAACGCTTTTCGAGCGCTCCAGATCCTCGTCCGAATGCGGCAGCGGCGTCCATCCCGCCTTTTCCATAGGAGTCATATGCTTTCTACCCGTCCCAACAGTTCACTTGCGCCGTCCCATGGCGCACGCGCGATTGACCCCCAATACGCCTTAACATAGGGTCCGCGCGACTTTCAAAACAAGGTTAAGGCCGACGGCCTTAACAGCGTGGTAACGGAGCGAATTCATGTCGAAGCCTGATCTGGCCAGCCTCGAAAAGACGATCGAGAAGGCCTTCGAGGAGCGCGACACGATTTCGACCGCGACCCGGGGCGAAACGCGCGACGCCATCCAGTCCTCACTCGACCTGCTCGACCGTGGCACCGTGCGCGTTGCCGAGCGCCAGGCCGATGGCAAATGGCATGTCAACCAATGGCTGAAGAAGGCGGTGCTGCTCTCGTTCCGGCTCTATCCGATGGAGATCATCAAGGGCGGCCCCGGCCAGGCGGTCTGGTGGGACAAGGTGGCGTCGAAGTTCGACGGCTGGAGCGCGGTCGATTTCGAGAAGGCAGGCTTCCGCGCCGTGCCGTCTTCGATCGTGCGCCGCTCGGCCTATGTCGCGCCGGGCGCGGTGCTGATGCCGTCCTTCGTCAATGTCGGCGCCTATGTCGATAGCGGCACCATGGTCGACACCTGGGCCTCGGTCGGCTCCTGCGCCCAGATCGGCAAGAATGTGCACCTCTCGGGCGGCGTAGGCATCGGCGGGGTGCTGGAGCCGATGCAGGCCGGCCCGACCATCATCGAGGACAATTGCTTCATCGGCGCGCGCTCCGAAGTGGTCGAGGGCTGCATCGTGCGCGAAGGCTCGGTGCTCGGAATGGGTGTGTTCATCGGCCAGTCGACCAAGATCGTCGACCGCGCCACCGGCGAAGTGTTTTATGGCGAGGTGCCGCCGAATTCGGTCGTCGTCGCCGGCTCGATGCCGGGCAAGGCCTTTCCGAACAACGAGCCGGGCCCTGGCCTCTACTGCGCCGTCATCGTCAAGCGCGTCGATGCCAAGACCCGGTCGAAAACCTCGATCAACGAACTGCTGCGTGATTGATCCTGTCCGAGCAACCAGAGCGCTCCAGATTGCCCAACACACCACCACTTCCCTGGCTTTTCTTCAGCCTCTCAGGGCGCGTCAGCCCAAGTGCCTACGTGCTCGCCGGGCTGCTGCTGGTGCTTGCACAGTTTTTCCCGCTCTACCAGTTGTCGAGACTGGAACCCGGCACCGCAACCAGCCAGAACTGGGCACTTGTGTTCTGGGTCGTTTTGCTGATCTCGACATGGTCGAGCTTTGCGGTAACCGCAAAGCGGTTTCATGATTTCGGCAAGCCGACTTATTACGCGTTGATCTCTCTTATCATCGGCCCCATTCTTCTCATCGTTCTAGCGTGTTTCCGCGGTGACCCCGGTCCGAACCGCTACGGCAAACGCAGCAACGCGCCGGCTGAACCATGAGCGCCGACCGGATATCTCGCCATGCGCTACCGCACGCTTGATCCGAAACTGATCATCGACACCGCCGAGCGGCTGGAAGAGCGCGTCGCCGAGCGTTTTCCCGATGCCGGCCTGCGCGGCGTCGCCGCCGAACTGGTGTCGCTGTCGCGCGACCTGGCCAAGGCGGCGCAGGCGCTGGAAGCGCCGATCTGGTGGCTGCGCGGCGCCATCGTCGCCGCTGTTGCCGCCGGCGCGCTGATCTTCCTGTTCGTCGGCACCATCCTGCCGCTCATCCATATCTCGCAGGCCGATGATGCGGTGCAGTCGGTGCAAGGCATCGAAGCCACGATCAACATGATGATCCTTGCCGTGCTCGGCCTGCTGGCGCTGATCCGCACCGAGGAGCGCATCAAGCGCAAGCGGGTGTTTCGCCAGCTGCATGGGTTGAGATCGCTGATCCATGTCATCGACATGCACCAGCTGACCAAGGATCCGGCAGCATTGTCCGCCAATTTCAGGCCGACCGCGCATTCGCCGGCTCGCATCACCAATGCCGCCGACCTGGCGCGCTACCTCGACTATTGCTCGGAAATGCTGTCGATCACCGGCAAGATCGCGGCGCTGTTTGCGCAGTCCGTCAATGACGATGTGGTCATCGACGGCGTCAACGACGTCGAGAACCTGGCGTCCAACCTGTCGCGCAAGATCTGGCAGAAGATCACGCTGATCGAGAACCACCCGGCGGCGCAGCCCGTGCCGGCGCCAGGCCCGGCGAGCAAAGCGCCGGCTCCGAGGCGCGCACCAAAGCTGTGACGCGGCGGGCCCACGCGCCTGTTTTCGGGCTATGCGGGCCAAGGCCCGAGGCTCGCGGCAAGTAGACTATCCAGTGACGGCTTCCGGCGTCAGANTCCTTGTCGGCGAGGCTCAGGACGGCCCCCTGCAGGTCACCGATCTCGGTCGGCCGACCGCGCTGGAGGTCGTCCCACATCGACGAGCGCGCCTGCGGGTCGATGGCGAGCATGCGGCGGGCGACCAGCCGGAACAGCCAGTCCGGCAGCCGGAGCAGCTTCGGCAGCAGGCCGGGACGCAAGCCGCCGATCCGCGCCGGCGCGATATGTAACGCCTTCATCGCCGCCAAGGCCTCGTCGATCTGACCGGCCAGGATCCGCCGCCAGCGGCGGTCGGCAAGTTCGCTCGCCAGCGGCAGGCCGGACAAGGCGACAAGCGCGTTGTTGAGGTTGATCAGCAGCTTGCCCCACTGAACGGCTTTCATGTCGGGATGGGTTTCCACGCCAAGCCCTTCGACATCGAGAAGGCCGGCAAGGCCGGTCACGCCATCTTCGATCATGACCTTGCCGTTGCTGGCGCGATGCACGTGAAGCGGCAAATTGCCTATGGCCGACTGGACGACATTGAACGGCACCATGCCGGCGAGCACAGTCCGTCCACCGAGCCCGGCGCGTAACCGGTCGGCATTGCCGACGCCGTTCTGGAGGCTGACCACCACGACTTCGCCGCGCGCATGTCCGGCAACAAGCGACGCCATCTCCTCGGTAGCGCCGTTCTTGACCGTCACCAGCACCACGTCGGCACTGGCCAGGGCAGCGGCGGGATCAGTGGTGACGGACTCCGGCCGGATGGATCGGTCGCGATTATCGAGATCGGTGATGCGCAGGCCGCCGTCCAGCAAGACCGTCGCGATGCTTGGCCGCGCCAAAAACACCACCTTGCGTCCGGCCAGCGCCAGGCAGCCGCCGACATAGCAGCCTATGCTGCCGGCGCCGGCAATGACGATGGTCTTTTCGGCGTTGGCCATGCGATTATCTCGTGTTGGCCTGCACTATACGACAGGAAAACCATAATGTCGGCGGCAGGACCGGTCATCATCTCTGGCCGTGACAGGCCTTTCGCTTTCGACTATCGCTTTGCCCATGAAACTGCCGACCGATCCCGCCGCCAACCTCGCGACCCTCATACGCTGCGCCTCCGTAACGCCCGCCGAGGGCGGCGCGCTGGCTGCCCTGGAAGGCATGCTGAAGCCGCTCGGCTTTTCCGTCGAACGCCCGGTGTTTTCCGAAGACGGCACCCCCGACATCGAGAACCTCTACGCGCGTCGCTCCGGCAATGGGCCGCATCTGATGTTTGCCGGCCATACCGACGTGGTGCCGGCGGGCGACGAGGCGTCGTGGACGCATCCGCCCTTCGCCGCCGAGATCG
The DNA here is from genome assembly GCF_000503155.1 of Mesorhizobium sp. LSJC285A00. Lineage (NCBI taxonomy): Bacteria > Pseudomonadati > Pseudomonadota > Alphaproteobacteria > Hyphomicrobiales > Phyllobacteriaceae > Mesorhizobium > Mesorhizobium sp. LSJC285A00. The sequence goes on along the minus strand of NZ_AYVK01000053.1, from coordinate 40,857 downwards.
CCAAGGGCGAGATGTATGGCCGCGGCGCCGTCGACATGAAGGGCGGCATCGCCTGTTTCATCGCCGCCGTGGCGCGCCATGTCGAGAAAAAGGGTGGTCCGAAAGGCTCGGTCTCGCTGCTGATTACCGGCGACGAGGAGGGGCCGGCGATCAACGGGACGACAAAACTGCTCGACTGGGCGGCGGCCAGGGGCGAGAGATGGGACGCCGCGATCGTTGGCGAGCCGACCAATCCGGACACGCTCGGCGACATGATCAAGATCGGCCGGCGTGGCTCGATGTCGGGCAGTGTCACGGTCAACGGCCGCCAGGGCCATGTCGCCTATCCATTGCTCGCCGACAATCCGGTGCGCGGCCTGATCAGCCTGGTCGACGCCTTGCTGTCGCCCGTCTTCGACAAGGGCACGAAGGATTTTCAGCCGACCAATCTGGAAGTGACCTCGATCGATGTCGGCAACCCGGCGACCAATGTTATTCCGGCCAAGGCGACAGCCACCTTCAACATCCGCTTCAACGACACATGGACTGCCGAGACGGTGCAGGCCGAGATCCATAACCGCCTCGACCAGGCGGCGAAGCGCAAGAAATACCGGACCGGCAAGACGCCGGTCGACTACGAGCTGATCTGGCGCGACCGGCCGAGCCATGTCTTCCTGACGCGCGACGACAAGCTGATCGAGACGCTGCGCGGGTCGATCAAGGCGACAGTCGGCAAGGAGCCGGCGCTGTCCACCTCGGGCGGAACCTCGGATGCGCGTTTCATCAAGGACTATTGCCCGGTGGTCGAGTTCGGCCTCGTCGGCAAGACCATGCACATGGTCGACGAGCGCGTCGCACTGGCCGACCTCGAGACGCTGACCCAAATCTACCAGCGCTTCATCGATGACTGGTTCGAGCAGGGCTGATCATGCTTTCGGTTGACGAGACCTCTTCATCGCTTAACGGCGCCTGGCGGCTGATGCTCGGAAAGGCCGACGGCTTGCGGCTGCTCGACCTTTCGGCGGACGGCTTCTGGAATTCCTTCTTCGCCATCGTCGTCGCCGCGCCGGCGATGATCGTCGGCTGGGTCGGCACGGCCAACGAGATCGGCGATCCCAATGCGTTCGCCGGCCGGCTGGGCATGTTGATTCGCCTGGCGACCGTCGACCTCGGCTCGTGGCTGCTGCCCCTGGTTGTGCTTGCCCTGGTCGCATCGCGCGCCGGCATCGGCGACCGCTTCGTCCACTATGTCGTCGCCAGCAACTGGGCGTCGGCGATCACTGCCTGGATGCTGCTGCCTTCAGCGCTGATCAGGCTTTTCCTGCCGTCTGGCAACCCGGTTGCCGAATTGGTGTGGCTGGTTCTGGTGGTGCTGTCGCTGGTACTCTCCTGGCGGATGACCAACGCCGCGATCGGCAAGGGCGCGGCTGTCGGCAGCGCCGTGTTCGCAGGCATGTTGGTGGTGTCTCTGGCCGTCTTGTTCGGCCTGGTGGCGCTGCTCGGCATCACTGTGCCGACCGCCGCTCCGGCTTAGAACTTTTCCGGATAGTCTACACCGACGAGAAAAAGCCCGTCGGGCGGCGCCACCTGGCCGCAGGCGGCGCGGTCTTGCGCCGCGAGCGCTGCCTTGAGGTCGGCGCCGGTCCAGCCGCCGTCGCCGACGCGTTTCAGCGAACCGACCATGGAGCGCACTTGGTTGTGCAGGAAAGAGCGCGCCGAGGCCCTGACTTCGATCAGGTCGCCCTGGCGGCTTACATCGAGCCGCTCCAGCGTCCGCACCGGACTGTTGGCCTGGCATTGCGTCGAGCGGAAGGTGGTAAAGTCATGTCGGCCGAGCAGGACTTTCGCCGCTTCGTGCATGGCGTTCGCATCGAGCCGCTTCGGCACCCACCAGACCTTGCCCTTTTCCATCGCTGCAGGCGCGCGCCGGTTGAGGATGCGGTAGAGATAGTGCCGCCCGGTGGCCGAGAAACGGGCGTCGAACTCATTGGGGACAACCGTCGCCTGCAGGATGGCGATGCGCGCGCCTGCCGCCTGCAGGTGCGCGTTGACGGCGTCGCGCACCTTGTCGTTTGGCCATGCCTTGGCGAGGTCGACATGCGCCACCTGGGCGGTCGCATGCACCCCGGCGTCGGTGCGGCCGGCGGCGCGTATCCGCACCGCCTCACCGCAGAATTTCTCGATCGCCTGCTCTATCGCCTGCTGCACCGAAGGCTGATCCGCCTGGTGTTGCCAGCCGGCGAAAAGGCTGCCGTCATATTCGATATCGAGACGAAAACGCGGCATACACCCTTCGTTCAGGCGGCGAGTGCGGTAAAGGCCTGGGCGTAGACCAGTTTGCCTTTTTCGGGTGCGTCACCCCAGGCCAGCGCCTGCAGCGCTTCGCCCTGATATTCGCTCTCGAACTTTTCGGCGCGCGCATGGCTGTAGCCGAAGCGGCCGTAATAGGCCGGATCGCCCAACACAACGGCGAGCGTCTCGCCGCCATCCCTGAGGCGGATATGCGCTTCGCGGATCAGCGCACCGCCAATGCCCGAGCCGTGGAACGAAGGTTCCACCGCCAACGGCGCCAGCGCCACGGCTGCGAACTGCTTGCCGCCGTTCTGGACGAACAGCCTGGAAAACAGGATGTGGCCGACCACCTGGCCGTCTTCTTCCGCCACCAGTTCGACAACGGCGTCGCCGCCGGTGACCAGAGCGTCGACCAGCCCGGCCTCCGCCTGCTGGCCGAATGCGTGTTCCTCGACCAGGCGTATGGCCTCGCGGTCCCGCGGCGTCGCGCCGCGTATCGACATCATGCTCATGAGAACTTCATTCCTTTTTCGATCTTGGCCCCGCGCAGAAACTCCTGCGCGGCAGCGGGCTTTCCGCCCGCCCGTTGAACTTCGACCAGCCTGACCGCGCCCGACCCGCAGGCGACCGTCAGCCGGTCATCGAGAATTCCTCCCGACTCGCCCATGCTTTCAGAAAGCGTGCCTTCCAAAAGCGTCGAGCGAAGCAGTTTCAGCCGTTCCGTGCGGCCGCCGATGTCGGCCTCGCACCAGGCGCCGGGAAATGGCGACAGGCCGCGAATGTGATTGTGGACCTCCGCAGCCGGGCGCGTCCAGTCCACACGTGTCTCCGACTTATCGATTTTCCTGGCGTAGGTCACCCCGTCAGCCGCCTGCAAAGTCGATGCCAGGGTATTTGTCTCCAATTGGGACAAGGCTTCCACCATCAGCGTGGCAGCAATATTCATCAAGCGGTCGTGCAGATCGCCGGCCGTCATGTCGGGCTCTATGGCGCATTTTTCAACCAGTGCCACCGGACCGGTGTCCAGGCCCTCTTCCATGCGCATCACCATCATGCCGGTTTCGACGTCGCCGGCCATAATGGCTCGCTGGATGGGAGCTGCACCACGCCAACGCGGCAAAAGCGAGGCGTGGCCATTGAGGCAGCCGAGGCGCGGAGCCTCCAGAATAGCCTTCGGCAACAGCAAACCATACGCGACGACGACTGCGACATCGGCACGCAACGCATGGAAAGCAGCTTGCTCGCCCTCGCCCTTCAGCGACAGCGGCGTGCGCACTTCGATGCCCAGCCGCTCAGCCTCGCGCTGCACCGGCGACGGTGTGAGCTCCAGACCGCGGCGGCCGGCGGCGCGCGGCGGCTGGGTGTAGGCGGCTGCTATCTCGTGCTCGGCCTCGGCAATCGCGCGCAGCACCGGCACCGAAAACTCTGGCGTGCCTATGAAGATGACGCGAAGCGGCATCTTCCCTATCCCACCAGCTTGCCCGGCGCCTTGTCCTTGGCGAGCTTCTTGAACTTCTTGACCACCATGTCGCGCTTCAGCTTCGAGATGTGGTCGATGAACAGCACACCGTTGAGATGGTCGATCTCGTGCTGCAGGCAGGTCGCCATCAGGCCTTCGGCCTCGATCTCCTGCAGCTTGCCGTCGCGGTCGAGATATTTCACGCGCACCGAGGCGGGACGCTCGACCTCGGCGTAATAGTCCGGGATCGACAGGCAGCCTTCCTCGTAGACCGAGCGAGCGTCGGCGCTTTCGAGGATTTCGGGATTGATGAAGACATGCGGCGCCGGCGGCTCGTCTTCCTTGGCGAGGTCGATGACCAGCATGCGCAGCGGCTCGCCGATCTGGATTGCGGCCAAGCCGATGCCCGGCGCATCATACATCGTCGCCAGCATGTCGTCGGCCAGTTTGCGCAAAGGCGCGTCGACGCGTTCGACCGGTTTGGAAACCTGGCGCAGGATAGGATCGGGAAGGATGATGAGCGGCTTGATCGACATGGCGCCTCACCTAAAACGTCGCAGGAGAAGCGTCAACCGGTGCGAATCGGTCTCGTTCACGTTTTGATCTGTGCCAGGTCTGCGAATCGGCTATGCTGGCGGGATGAACGACCTGAGCACCATCCTTTCCGAACCCGTTGCCCGGCTTGGCGCTACGACGATCACGCTCGGCCATGCACTGGCCATCGGCGCGCTGGTGTTTCTCGGCCTGTTCCTGGCGCTTGTCGTGGCGCTGTGGCGATCGGCCAAGGCGCGCACCATCGCCGCGGCGGAAGCTGCCGACCACGCCCGCGACGCCGAGGCGCGGATGGCCGGCATTTTGCAAAGCCAGGCCGAGATGCAGGGCCGCATGGGCGCCATCGCCGACGTGTTCGGCGCAAGGCAGGCCGAACTCAACCAGTCGATCGGCCAGCGCCTCGACGCCATGACCGGCAGGCTCGGTCAAACCATGACCGAACAGACCAAATCGACGCATGAGAGCCTCGCCAAACTGCAGGAACGGCTGGCGGTCATCGACACCGCGCAAGGCAACATTCAGTCGCTGGCCGGCCAGGTCGTGCAATTGCAGGCGATCCTGTCCAACAAGCAGACGCGCGGCGCCTTCGGCCAGTCGCGCATGGAGGCGATCGTCGCCGACGGCCTTCCGATGGGCGCCTACGAGTTCCAGGCAACGCTGTCAAACGGCAGCCGTCCCGACTGCCTGGTCAGGATGCCGAACGGTGCGCCGCAGCTTGCCATCGACGCCAAGTTTCCGCTGGAAGCCTGGAACGCCATCCGCGCCGCCGATGGCGCCGAACAACAGAAGATCGCGGCCCAGGCTTTCCGCCGCGACATCGAAATTCACGTCCGCGATATCTCGGAAAAATACCTGATCCAGGGCGAGACGCAGGACACCGCCTTCATGTTCGTGCCGTCGGAATCGGTGTTCGCCGAAATCCACGAGAATTTTGACGCCGTGGTCCAGAAGGCGCACCGGGCGCGTGTCATCATCGTCTCGCCGTCGCTTTTGATGCTGTCGATCCAGGTCATCCAGGCCATCCTCAAGGACGCCCGCATGCGCGAACAGGCGCATCTGATCCAGGGCGAGGTGATCCGGCTGATGGAGGACGTCGCGCGTGTCGACGAACGCGTGCGCCGGCTGCAAACGCATTTTGGCCAGTCGGCCAAGGATATCGACGAGATACTGGTGTCGACCTCGAAGGTGACCAAGCGCGGCCAAAAGATCGAAGCGCTGGAGTTTGGCGAAAGCGAAGCCGAAGTGCGCGGTGGCGGACCCGCCAAGGCCGAAGCCGGGGTGCGGGTGGCGGATTCCAAGACGGGGCAGCTCAGGCTACGTGTCGTCGAAGGCGACGATTAAAGTCTTTGTTTTGATGCATGTCGTTGTCCCAGAACCGCGGCACACTTCTGGGCGCCATGCATTAGACCGTAGCCACGATCACGTGCGCCTGGATCTTGGCCGCAACCTCGCCGCTGCCGTGTCTGGCTGCAATCACGGACGCGGCGTGATCGGTTGCGGCTTCCAGTTTTCCTCTGGCCTCGATTTCGTTGCGAAGCGGAGTTCCCTGGCAATAGGCAACCGCCGGAAGGCGCGGCGAGGAGGCACGGCTTTGTTCGGCCCTCGTGTCGATCACCACACGGGAGAAACCTGCGGCTTCCAACTCGCCGCGGATCAATGCAATGTCATTGTAGCCGTGCGGCGTGCGGGCGAGAAAGCGGGGCGGATCGTTCGGAAAAATCTCCGCAAGAGCATTCGTCACATCATTGGCGAATACATTCTCTTCGATGCGATCCCACACGTTGAACAGGAAATGGCCGCCGGTCTTCAGGACCCGCTTTGCTTCGCGATAGCCGGCGGCTCGGTCGGGAAAGAACATCGCGCCGAACTGACAGCAAACGAGATCGAAAGCCGCATCTTCGAACGGCAGCGCCAGAGCATCCGCCTGACGCCATTGTATACGACTGTCGGGAGCTTGTCGCGAGGCCGCGTAGTCGAGCATAGGCTGGTTGAGGTCGGTCACGACATAGCTTGCGCCGGGAGACAGTTTTGGAGCCAATGCGCGGGTGACAACGCCGGTACCGGCGGCGACTTCCAGGACGGCGCCGGGCGACAAGGACGCTGCCCGTCGTGCCAAATCCGCGGCGAACGGCTCGAAGATCAGCGGCACCATGTAATGGTCGTAGTTTTCCGGAATCGAGCCGGCAAACACTTTGTCCGTTTCCGACATTGCTATCCCCCGCCATCCGTTTGATGGCTAGCCTAGCACATTATTGGCTGGTTTGGGCCGCGTTTAACCGGGAGGCAGGTGCTACTGCGCCTCTACGATGCTTACGCCCTCGAATTCCGGAAGCCAGTGCAGGGCCGATCGGTGCCATTTCTGTTGGGTCGGAACGAGATCCTCGCGTTGCCGCGCGGTCCCCGCCCTGATCCCATAGACCTTCGGCCCGTCGCCAACCGACGTTGCGTAAAGATGGGAACCGCAGTCGCCGCAGAACGCCTGGGCACGCTTGGCGCCGCTCGATCCCGTCTTGATATAAACCTTCGGTGTGCCCTTTGTGATCCTATAATGATCCTCAGGCGCGGGAACAGTGACACGAAAGGCGGTACCGGTCAGTTGCTGGCAGTCGGTGCAATGACAGATAGAGGTCTTTTCCGGGTCGACGTCTGCTTCATAAGTTATGGCGCCGCAATGGCACCCACCATCGATTTTCATCGTTGATTCTCCGAAATCCGTCGGGTGATCTTAGCGGGACCAGGCGATGGCGCCAACGGTGGACTGCTGGTCCAGAACTAGTCCGACGCCGCCTCGACCTGCTTGCGCCGGTGCTCCCAGGTTCCGGTCGTCTGCGGCTTGACGAACAGTCTGGTGATCTCCGGCATTTCTTTTTTCAAGAGCGCCTCGATGCGCTCGACACAGGCTTCGATCTCAGGCGCCGTCAGATGGTCCTCGAATTCGATGCTCAGCCCAGCGACGATCTGTTGCGGGCCGAGATGGACGGTGAGAACGCCGTTGGCCCGCTGCACTGCCGGATCCTGCTGGGCGATGGCCAGCACCTTGGCCTGCACTTCCGGCGAGGCCGGCTCACCGATGAGCAATCCCTTGCTTTCGCGCGCCAGAAAGATGGCGGTGGCGCCGAGGATCATCGCGATGCCGATCGAGGCGACGCCGTCGAGCTCGGGCATGTCGAGGAGTTCGGCCGCCAATATGCCGGCGAAGGCGACGAACAGACCGAGCAGGGCGGCGCTGTCCTCGAACAGGATCGTGTAGACGCTCGGATCCTTGCTCGATTGCACGGCCTGCAGCCAGCCTTGGTTGCCCTTCTGCTGGCGGAACTCCTTCAGCGCCACGTACCAGGAGCTGCCCTCGAACAGCATTGAGAGGCCCAGCACAATGTAGTTGATTTTGGGATTGGCGACCGGCTGAGGCGCCATGATGTGGACGACGCCTTCATAGAAGGACACGCCAGCGCCGAGCGCAAAGACGAGCAGGGCGACAATGAAGCTCCAGAAATACAGCTCGCGGCCATGGCCGAGCGGGTGCGTGCGGTCCGGCGGACGGGCGGCGCGGTGCATGCCGTAGAGCAGCAGCCCGCCATTGCCGGTATCCACCAGCGAGTGCACGCCTTCCGACAGCATCGCCGAGCTGCCGGTGAAGAAGGCGGCGACGAATTTGGTCATAGCAATAGCTAAATTACCGGCGAGCGCCGCGTAGATGACCGTCTTCGACCCGCCATGCGCTGCCATGCTGTCCCTCCAAGGCGCCCAATGTAACGGCCTGCCGCCGAGCTCCACAGGCATCACAACGCACGAATCGCCTGGTCGTTCAGGTTGAAGGCCAGCTTGCGGAAAGACGCCCCTATTCGATGATCTCGTCCGTCCACACCTTGAAACCAGCCAGCGTGCCCGGTCCGAAGATGTGGGTCAGCGGCACGTCGGCGGCGTCGCGACCCGACGCGATCAGGATGCGGCCGATGCGTGGCGAATTGTTGCGCGGGTCAAAGACATGCCAGCGGCCACCGAGATAGACCTCCATCCAGGCTGCGAAATCCATGCTCGCCCAAGGTTTGGGCAGGCCGATGTCGCTGATGTAGCCGGTGCAGTAGCGGGTCGGGATGTTTAGCGCACGGCAGAAGGTGACGGCGAGGTGGGCAAAGTCACGGCAGACGCCGCTTTGCTCGCGATAGGCTTCGGCCGCGGTGCGCGTCGGTCGGGCATTGCCGTAGCTGAAGACGATGTGGTTGTGGACGAAATCACAGACCGCCTGGACGCGGGCAATACCGAGCGGCGTATGCCCGAACAGCCGCCAGGCTTCGCTGGCCAGCAGATCGCTCTCGCAAAAGCGGCTGGGCAACAGGAACAGCAATGTGTCCGACGGCAGGTCGCGAACCTCATGCTGCCAGGCCATCAGGTCGCCCATCTCGAAGGTACCGGGGTCGCGGATTACCGAATCGGTGCCGAAGGTGAAGCGCCCGGGCGGGGCGACGAAACGGTTGCACCAATTGCCGAAACTGTCGCGGTAGCTCTGGATCGGCACCGGCGGGCTGGAGGTCAGGAAATCCGGGCGCTCGAGATCGGAGGCCCTGGAGTAGTGGACGTTGAGCATCGCGATGAGCGGCGTTTCCTGCGGAAAATCGAAACTCATCTCGCTGCCGATGCGGATTCGCATTGTCGTCCTGACCGCACTGCCTGATCATCGCCGGGCGAAGGCATGGCCGATGCTGCAGTGCGAAGGCAACCATGGCACGGACCGGAATGGTTTACGAGCAAATTAGAAACCGGTTGAAAGCGGCCCGACGGCGCCGGCGACAGACGCCCGCCCCCTTGCAGTCCGGCGTTTCTCTTGTTTCACTTGGCCTCCCAGCAACTGGAGGAGCGAATCATGGCTAAAGGTGCGATGAAGGCGGGCAAGGAAGCTCGGAAGCCGAAAAAAGACGCCAAGAAGCCCGCAGCGGCTCCGGCACTCAAGGCGCCGCCCGTCAAGGCGATGAGGCTCAAGGAAAAGTAAGCCCGCCTCGGAAGATCTTGGACGGTTGAAATCCGGACAACCGTTTCGGCGCAGATTTTGACACCGGCGGCATGAACGATGCGGCCGGTGTTTTTGTTGATCGCACCGGCGCAGCCGCTTATACCGAAGCGGCGAGGACGACCTCGCGCCTTTCTCAAAAGTCCGGCCGGGACGCCCCGCCATCCTCATGGAAGGAGTGCATCCCGATGTCGTGGATTTTTCTGTTCTTCGCTGGTCTGTTCGAAATCGGCTGGGCGATCGGCCTCAAATACACTGACGGCTTCTCGAAGCCGCTGCCGACGGTGCTCACTGTCGCCTCGATGATCATCAGCCTCGGGTTGCTCGGCCTGGCGCTCAAGACGCTGCCTGTCGGGACGGCCTATGCGGTGTGGACCGGCATCGGCACGGTCGGCACGGCGCTGCTTGGCATCTGGCTGCTGGGCGAGCCGGCGACGGCCATCCGGCTCGCCTGCATTGCGCTCATCGTCTGCGGCATTATGGGGCTGAAGCTCGCCGCCTGAGCAAAGCAACCAAGGAAATCGACGCACAAACACATTCAGGGCCGCTGGAAGGCGACCCTGATGTCCGATCGTTTCGATCGAAGCGTTAGCGGGCGGAGAAGCCCGGAGGCGTCCTGCCGGTACGCTGCTTGCGGGCCGCATAGCGTGCGTCGCGCTTGGCCTTGCGTTCGGCTTCGTCGGCCAGCAAACGGGCAATGCGCTCGTTTTCTTCGGCTTCCTTGATCTTCGCTTCAGCCTGCGCTGCCTCTTCGGCCGCAATACGCGCCGCTTCGGCTGCTGCCTCGCGCTCGGCCTTCTCGACCGCCTCGCGTGCCAGCTTTTCCTGCTTCAGCCTGGCCTTTTCGGCCTCGCGTATCTCGCGAGCCTCAAGAATCGCCTTGCGTTCGGCTTGTTTGGCCAGAACCGCAGGATCATCAGCCGCCGGCTTTGACTTGAAGCGCTCCAGAAGCGCCTTCTTTGCCTCGTTCGCGGCATTGCGCCGCTCGAAAATGTCTTTTTCCCTGTAGATAGCCAAGTCCACTTCCCTGAAGTCAATTCGCGACGCTTACATACGCGCGAAAACCGAGAGTTCAAGCGCCAAAACGGTATGCCAGCCATGAAAGTTTATGCTGTTGCAGCCGGGAGACGCGTTTTCCCTGAAACAAAGCCGGCCGAAACCGACATGCACTGTTCACCATCCGCCCCTCTGGCGGCCGGGGCGGCTCGCCGCTACCTCTAGCGGCAAATCAGAACATTTGGATGACATGCCATGGAACTCGGTCTCTACACTTTCGCCGACGTCAGCCCGGAGCCCGGCCCCGGCGCGATCGGCCCGCATCAGCGACTGCGCAATCTGATCGAGGAGGTCGAGCTGGCCGACCAGGTCGGCCTCGACGTCTTTGGTCTGGGCGAACATCACCGCCCCGACTATGCCGCGTCCGCGCCGGTGGTGGCGCTGGCCGCTGCCGCCGAACGCACCAAGCGCATCAAGCTGACCAGCGCGGTCACCGTGCTGTCCTCCGACGATCCGGTGCGCGTCTTCCAGCAGTTCGCAACGCTCGACCTTTTGTCGGACGGCCGGGCCGAGATCATGGCCGGGCGCGGCTCGTTCATCGAATCCTTCCCGCTGTTCGGCTACAATCTCGAGGACTATGACGAGCTGTTCGCCGAAAAGCTCGATTTGCTGCTGGCCATCCGCGATAATGTAAATGTCACCTGGTCCGGCAATCTGCGCGCGCCCATCAACGACCGCGGCGTCTATCCGCGGCCGCTGCAGGACAAATTGCCGATCTGGATCGCAATAGGTGGAACGCCGCAATCTGCGGCGCGCGCGGGCGTGCTCGGCCTGCCGCTGGCGCTGGCCATCATCGGCGGTGAGCCGGCGCGGTTTGCACCGCTGTTCGACATTTATCGCGATGCCGCCAGGCGGGCCGGTACCGACCCCTCGGGCCTTGCCACCAGCATCAATGTGCACGGCTTCATCGCCGGGACCACTGAACAGGCGGCCGACGATTTCTACGGCCCGCAGGCCGAAGTGATGAACCGCATCGGCCGCGAGCGCGGCTGGGGCCCGACCTCGCGGGCGCATTTCGATCAGTCGCGTGGTCCGAACGGCGCGCTGTTCGTCGGTAATCCGGAGCAGGTGGCGGAAAAGATCGTCGCCCAGCACAAGATCTTCAACAATGACCGCTTCCTGCTGCAGATGGCGATCGGCGCCATGCCGCACGCCAAGATCATGAAGGCGATCGAACTGTACGGCACCAAGGTGGCGCCGATCGTGCGCAAGGAGACCGCCAAGCCCGGCGTCGCCGTCGCAGCGCCAGCCGCCTGAGCGACGGGCGGCCCGGATTGAGGGCCTTGCCGGCTAACGGAACCTTGGGCTTGCAGAGGCGTTTCCGTCAGGGGAATGCACCAATTGCGGTGCGCCGCTGAGGGAAAATCATGAAAGCCGAACCCGCCGCTTTGGGTGCTGGCCTTGCCGAAACCGAAGAGGCGAGAGTTGTGGCGCGTGCCGACACGCATCTGATGCGTTCGCTGCTCATCGGGATCTTCCTGTTCATGGCCATCTACGCGCTGTATTTCGCGCGTGCTTTCTTCATGCCGGTCATCCTCGCCTTCCTGCTGACGCTGACGCTGACACCAATCGTGCGCTTCCTGCGCAAGCGCGGCATTCCGGAAGTGGTTTCGGCGACAATGTTGGTCGTGCTGTCGATCTGCGTCTTCGGCGTTGCCGGCTATCTGCTCAGCGGCCCGGTCATCGACCTTCTCAACAACACCTCGTCGATCGGCCAACAACTTACCGAACGGCTGGCGCAATTACGGCGTCCGCTCGAGAGGATCATGCAGATCTCGCATCAGATCGAACAGATGACGGAGACCTCGCAGGAGCCGGGCATCCAGAAGGTGGCGATGGCACAGTCCGGCGTCCTGTCGGCCGCCGCCAGCAACGTCCTGTCGGCGGGGACAAGCCTGACCATCATCTTCGTGCTGTCGCTGTTCCTGCTGGCGTCAGGCACGATGTTCTATGAGAAGATCATCCAGTCCTTCGCCAGCCTCAGTGAGAAGAAGCGGGCCTTGCGCGTCGTCTATGACGTCGAGCGCGAAATCTCGCATTATCTGCTCACCGTCACCGTCATCAATGCCGGTCTCGGCGCGGTTATCGGCCTTGGCCTGTGGGCGCTCGGCATGCCCAACCCGCTCGTCTGGGGAACGATGGCGGCGCTGCTCAACTTCCTGCCCTATGTCGGCGCGCTGATCACCATCGTGCTGGTCAGCGTCATTGCGATGATCAGCTTCGACTCGATCACCTACGCCCTTTTGGCGCCGGGCTTCGTGCTTTTGTGCGACATCGTCGAAGGCCAGTTCGTTACGCCGATGGTTGTCGGCCGACGCCTCGAGATCAACGCCGTGGCGATCTTCATCGCCATCGCCTTCTGGTCCTGGCTTTGGGGCTTTGTCGGCGCGCTGATGGCGGTGCCGCTGTTGGTCGTCGTCAAAGTGTTCTGCGATCATTTCGATGGCCTCAGCCATGTCGGCAATTTTCTCGCCGCACAGCAGACGGCCGTGGTGGAGGAAGAAGCGGCCGAAGAGAACGGAAAGGCAGCGGCATAAGCTTGCCGCGCCTGCCCGTCATCGCGCATTTGTTGTCTTCAGGCGGAGTGCCTATATCGAGCCGGTCAAGCCGGACCCTGCGATGAAAGATGCCTCCTTCGACCTCGATTCCTATTTCGACCGCATCGGCTATCGCGGCCCGATCGATGCTCCGCTCGGCACGCTGAGCGCGCCGCATCGCCAGCGTCCGCAGGCGATCCCGTTCGAGAATATGGACCCGTTGCTTGGCACCAGCTCGACATCGTCATTCCCGACCGCGCCTTCGAAACCAGGGTCAGGCAGTTGAACATCGTAAAGGCTTGAGGCCCATGACCGCACTTTCCGTTCTCGACCTGTCGCCGATCGTCGAAGGCAGCGACGCCTCGCAATCGCTGGCAAATTCGCTCGACCTGGCCCGCCATGCCGAGCGGCTCGGCTACAGGCGCTACTGGCTGGCCGAGCACCACAACATGCCGGGCATCGCCAGCGCGGCGACCGCCGTCGTCATCGCCCATGTCGCCGGCGGCACCAAGACCATCCGCGTCGGCGCCGGTGGCATCATGCTGCCCAACCATGCGCCGCTGGTGATTGCCGAGCAGTTCGGCACGCTGGCGGCACTGCACCCCGGCCGCATCGACCTCGGCCTCGGCCGCGCGCCCGGCACCGATATGGGAACAGCGCGCGCGCTGCGCCGCAATCTCGAGGCGTCAGACAATTTCCCCCAGGATGTCGTCGAGCTGATGGGCTATTTCCAGCCGGCCGCGGAAGGCCAGCGTATCCACGCCGTGCCCGGCGAAGGCCAGAAGGTGCCGGTCTGGATCCTCGGTTCCAGCCTCTATGGCGCGCAGCTCGCCGCCATGCTCGGCCTGCCCTATGCCTTCGCCTCGCATTTCGCGCCGGCCGAACTGGACCATGCGCTGGAGATCTACCGTTCGCGCTTCCAGCCTTCGGAACAGCTGGACAAGCCCTATGTCATGCTCGGCCTCAACGTTTTCGCCGCACCGACCGATGGAGAGGCAAAACTGCTGTTCACCTCGCTCCAGCAGGCCTTCGTCAATCTGCGCACCGGGCGGGCCGGCCGCCTGCCGCCGCCGGTCGAGGGCTATGACCAGACGCTCGAGCCGATGGCAAAAACCATGATTTCGCAGGCGCTGTCCTGCGCCGTGGTCGGCTCGCCCGAAACCGTCCGGCAAGGCATAGACGCGTTCGTGCGCCGCACCGGCGCCGACGAGCTGATGGTGACCGCGCAGATCTTCGACCATGCGGCACGCGTGCGCTCGTTCGAAATCCTGGCCGAGGCGCATAAATCGCTGTCGCAGGCCGCGTGACGCTTTTGCCTGTGTCTGCTGTGGGCAGGCGCCTTCCTCAGCCAGGAGCCGCCTCTCTCACGCATAGGTGACGTTTTCTTGTGGTTTCGAAGCCCTGACTGGGCGCTTCGCCGGGGGATCGCGCAGATCCTGGGGTTTGAGCGCGGTTTGAGCACATCCGGGCCGCCGGGCGGCTGTTCAAAGGCGCCAAGCGCGGCGCGGTGGATGCCATGCGCAGAATGCTTGCGCCCGATGCCGCCTGTTCTTATATACGCGCCAAGCCGCCCAGTGCCGGAATGCCGGTTGCCGGAGCGGAATTTCTTGTGAACAGGGGCTTTCGTCGGAACGCCTTACGGGTCCTGAGAGCCTGCTTAGCGGAGAGACTAGAAAAATGGCAAAAGTAATCGGTATCGATCTCGGCACCACCAACTCCTGCATCGCCATCATGGATGGCAAGGAGCCCAAGGTCATTGAAAATGCGGAAGGCGCGCGCACGACGCCTTCCATCGTCGCCATCTCGGGCGACGGCGAACGTCTCGTCGGCCAGCCGGCCAAGCGCCAGGCGGTCACCAATCCTGAAAACACCATCTTTGCGGTCAAGCGCCTGATCGGCCGCCGCTATGACGACCCGGTGACGGAGAAGGACAAGAAGCTTGTCCCCTACAAGATCGTCAAGGGCGACAATGGCGATGCCTGGGTCGAGGCCGGCGGCAAGAAGCAGTCGCCCAGCCAGATCTCGGCCATGATCCTGCAGAAGATGAAGGAAACGGCGGAGGCCTATCTCGGCGAGAAGGTCGAGAAGGCGGTCATCACCGTTCCGGCCTATTTCAATGACGCCCAGCGCCAGGCCACCAAGGACGCCGGCAAGATCGCCGGCCTTGAGGTGCTGCGCATCATCAACGAGCCGACGGCTGCAGCACTTGCCTACGGCCTCGACAAGAAGGATGGCAAGACCATTGCCGTCTATGACCTTGGCGGCGGCACGTTCGACATTTCGGTGCTCGAAATCGGCGACGGCGTGTTCGAAGTGAAGTCGACCAATGGCGACACCTTCCTCGGCGGCGAGGATTTCGACATGCGTCTCGTCGAATACCTGGCGGCCGAGTTCAAGAAGGAACAGGGCATCGACCTGAAGAACGACAAGCTTGCGCTGCAGCGCCTCAAGGAGGCGGCTGAAAAGGCCAAGATCGAGCTGTCGTCGACGACGCAGACGGAAATCAACCTGCCCTTCATCACCGCCGACGCGACCGGCCCCAAGCACCTGACGCTGAAGCTGACCCGCGCCAAGTTCGAGCAACTGGTCGACGATCTCGTCCAGCGCACCATCGAGCCCTGCAAGGCGGCGCTCAAGGATGCCGGGCTGAAGGCTGGCGAGATCGACGAAGTGGTCCTGGTCGGCGGCATGACCCGCATGCCCAAGATCCAGGAGATCGTGAAGCAGTTCTTCGGCAAGGAGCCGCACAAGGGCGTCAACCCGGATGAAGTCGTCGCTTTGGGCGCCGCCATCCAGGCCGGCGTGCTGCAGGGCGACGTGAAGGACGTGCTGCTGCTCGACGTGACGCCGCTGTCGCTCGGCATCGAGACGCTGGGTGGCGTGTTTACCCGCCTGATCGAACGCAACACGACGATCCCGACCAAGAAGAGCCAGGTGTTCTCGACCGCTGAAGACAGTCAGTCGGCCGTGACCATCCGCGTCTTCCAGGGCGAGCGTGAAATGGCTGCCGACAACAAGGCGCTCGGCCAGTTCGACCTGGTCGGCATTCCGCCGGCGCCGCGCGGCGTGCCGCAGATCGAGGTCACTTTCGACATCGACGCCAACGGCATCGTCAACGTTTCGGCCAAGGACAAGGGCACCGGCAAGGAGCACCAGATCCGCATCCAGGCCTCTGGTGGCCTTTCGGACGCCGACATCGAGAAGATGGTCAAGGACGCCGAAGCCAATGCCGAGACCGACAAGCAGCGGCGTGCTTTGGTCGAGGCCCGCAACCAGGCCGAGGCGCTGGTGCACTCCTCCGAGAAGTCGCTGAAGGAATATGGCGACAAGGTTTCGGAAACCGAGCGCACGGCGATATCGGAGGCTATCACGGCGCTGAAGGCTGCTGCCGAAGGCGACGATGCCGCCGACATCGAGGCCAAGTCGCAGACCCTTGCCGAAGCATCCATGAAGCTCGGCCAGGCCATGTACGAAGCTTCGCAGAAGGAAGCGGCGGAAGCCGACGCCAAGGCGGACGCGGCCAAGGATAGCGACGTGGTCGACGCCGATTTCGAGGAAATCGACGAAAACGACGAGAAGAAGAAGTCGGCCTGACCGGTTGACGGCAAATAAAGCGGAAAGCCCGGCGCAAAGCCGGGCTTTTTTGCAACCCTCGCTGAAAAAGTGCGGGCCTTGCCGAAAAAGTCACTGAAAAACACAGGCACAAGCGCGCCGGCCCTAGCATCCGGGCAGCACCGCTCCTAAATCGAGACAACGTGCCGGCAAACGACGCAACATGCATCAAGACGTTGAGCATCCGGACTGCGGGAAAAGATGAAAGCTGATTTCTACGAGACGCTGGGCGTGCAGAAGGGCGCCGACGAGAAGGAGCTCAAGAGCGCTTTCCGCAAGCTGGCCATGCAGTTCCATCCCGACCGCAATCCCGGCGATCACTCCTGCGAGCATAAGTTCAAGGAAATCAACGAAGCCTACGAAACGCTGAAGGACCCGCAGAAGCGCGCGGCCTATGACCGTTTCGGTCACGCCGCCTTCGAGCAGGGCGGCATGAATGGCGGCGCGCAAGGTTTTGGCGCCGGCGGCTTCGCCGACATTTTCGAGGATATTTTCGGCGACATGATGGGCGGGCGCCAGCGCCGCTCGTCGGGCGGCCGCGAGCGTGGCGCCGATTTGCGCTACAATATGGAAATCACGCTGGAAGAAGCGTTTGCCGGCAAGACCGCGCAAATCCGCGTGCCGGCCTCGATCTCATGCACGGAATGCTCCGGGACCGGCGCCAAGCCCGGCACCCAGCCGTTGACCTGCTCGATGTGCCATGGCCACGGCAAGGTACGAGCGACACAAGGCTTCTTCTCGATCGAGCGTACCTGCCCGCAATGCCAAGGCCGCGGCCAGACGATCAAGGACCCGTGCCCGAAATGCGCCGGCCAGGGCCGCGTCACCGAGGAACGCTCGCTGTCGGTCAATATCCCGGCCGGCATCGAGGACGGCACCCGCATCCGGCTTGCCAATGAGGGCGAGGCGGGCCTGCGCGGCGGCCCATCGGGCGACCTCTATATTTTCCTGGCGGTGAAGCCGCATGAATTCTTCCAGCGCGACGGCGCCGATCTCTACTGCAAGGTGCCGATATCGATGACGACGGCCGCCCTTGGCGGCTCGTTCGAGGTGACGACGCTGGACGGCAGTCAGACCAAGGTGAAAGTGACCGAAGGCACGCAGAACGGCCGCCAGTTCCGCCTCAAGGGCAAGGGCATGCCGGTGCTGCGCCAGCCCAATGTCGGCGACCTCTATATCCAGACCGCGGTCGAAACGCCGCAAAACCTGTCGCGCCGCCAGCGCGAGCTGCTGGAAGAGTTCGAGCAGCTGTCGTCGAAGGACAATTCGCCCCAGTCGAGCGGCTTTTTCGCCCGCATGAAGGACTTTTTCGAATCCTTCGGCGAGCACTGAACCCAAACCAAGGCCGCCACGCTTCCCGAACGTCATCAACATCTTATGCCAGATCGCGCCTTGCCTTGGACCTGTTAGCTGCTAAGTAGCGTTCGGGGAGTGTTGAGGAGAACTTGCATGGCACGTGGTCCGGGATTGCGGAAGGCGCTGGCGGAAAAGTTCGACGACGAACTCAAATTCTTCAAAGGCTGGATCGACAAGCCGAAGTCGGTCGGTTCGATCGTGCCGACAAGCTCCATCACCGCCCGCAAGATGGCTTCCATCGTCAATCCGAAGTCCGGCCTGCCGGTGCTTGAAGTCGGACCCGGCACAGGCGTCATCACCCGTGCAATCCTCGCCCAGGGCGTTAAGCCCGAAAACCTGTACGCGGTCGAATATTCCACCGATTTCGTGCGCCATCTGCGCCAGCTCTATCCCGGCGTCAACGTCATCGAGGGCGATGCCTTCAATCTCAACGCCACGCTTGGCGAGAAGAGCGGGATGGTTTTCGATTCCGTCGTCTCCGGCGTGCCGCTGCTCAATTTTCCGGTCGCACAGCGGATCGCCTATATTGAAAGCCTGCTAGACCGCATCCCGGTTGGACGGCCGATCGTGCAGCTGACCTATGGGCCGTTGTCGCCGATCCCGCCCGGCCGCGGCAATTACACGGTCAAGCATTTCGACTTCATCTTCCGCAACATCCCGCCGACGCAGCTGTGGATCTACCGGCGGGAAGCGCATTAGCTGGTATTGGGGGCGGGAGAAGTCTCTGGCGCCTTGTAGAGGATCGACGTCTCCCGAAGGAAGCTCGATTGAGGGTCGATCCACATCCTTGACTGTTATCCGCCTCGCAAACTCGTGGCGACTTCTCTGATCGCCGCGCACATGGCCCGCACGGCCGTTGCTTCGGCGCTGCTGGAGAACAGAAGCAGCAGAGGCCGACGCGCACGCGGCTCCAGAGGACGCCTCGCGACGGTTCGCTGCCAATCGGCCGGAAACGCCAGGCCTGGCGCAATCGACAAACCGCGCCCGGCCCCAACCAGAGCAAGCAGCGCCGCCATATCGCTCGCCGACAGGATGACAACTGGCGCAACGCCAAAATCCTGGAACAATTCGGCAAGCATTGGTCCGCAGCCGCCGCTCGACATGATGAATGGCTGGCCGTCGAGAGCGCGGATCGGAAATGACCCGCCTTGGACTGAGTTCTTTTGCGATGACGCCACAAAGAGTTCGTCGTCGACAAGTTCCTCGGCTTGGCAATTGCCGGCGATGTAGGACAGTCCAATATCGGCGGCACCGCGATCGACCCACTCCGCCACCTCGGTATCCGTGCCCAAGAGCAGTTCGACAGCAAGCTCCGGGTGCCGGACGGAAGTAATGTTCAACGCATATGGAGCAATCTTTACCGAGGCGCTGCTGACCAGCGCGAGCCGTACTCTGCCTTTGATGGAGTGTTCCCGTAGGCCGGCAAGACGGCCTAAAGCATGCAAAGCGGCGCGCGCCGCATCCAAAGCCGCCTCGCCGGTTGCGGTGAAAGCGACACCGCGCCGATCACGTATGACGAGGGGCGCGCCAACGATCTCCTCCAGCGCCTTCATTGCATGGCTTATGGCCGATTGAGAAAGACAGAGCCGCTCGGCGGTTTTCGTGAAGCTGCGCGTCTCGCTGAGCGATGTCAGGACGCGCACCATTGTGATGTTGATATTAGCTTTGTTCATGGCTGCCGAAATATCTTTCATTTCGCTCATATTAAAGGGCGCTGTAGGTTTGTGAAGATGAGGGAAACGACCCTCGAAATCGCGGCGAGCGGCTTCCTGGCCTCTCTGGCATGCAGGCGTGCGGTACGACGAGCCTGAAATTGGAGCTTCGCATGAGCTACCTTCCGCAATTCCTGACACTTGCTTCAGTGTTCCTGCTCGGCGCCATGAGCCCGGGACCCGATTTTGTAGCCGTGACTTCCCATGCGCTGATCAGCCGTCGCGCGGGGTTCCATGTGGCGCTTGGCATTGCCGCAGCGATCATGGTGTGGGCGGCTCTCGCGATGTTTGGCCTGGGCCTCGTGCTGACGCAGATTGCATGGGCTCACCTTGCCGTCCGGATCGCCGGCGCCGTGTATCTCGGTTACCTGGGCAGCAAGATCCTTTTGTCGGCTTGGCAGGCGCAGCCACCGCTGGCCGTCAGTGGCGCAGAGACTACGGCTCCTTGGCGAAGCGGCTTCGTTGTCGGAATTACAAATCCGAAGACGGCCGCCTTCTTCGCGAGCCTGTTCATATCGGTATTGCCGATGCAGGCTCCGATCTGGGTCCAGGCAGTGTCGCTGGCCATAATCGGGCTGGTCGCGATGGCGTGGTTTGGGCTTGTCGCGCTAATGTTCTCCACAAGAAGGGTTCGGTCGGTATATGGCAGCGTCCGCAGGCCGATAGATGCCTTGCTCGGAGTTGCACTCATCGCGCTGAGTGCAAGAATTGCGGTCACCCACTAGCAATAGCCCAGCTGCTCGGCACACCTTCGCGCGCCTGCCCCCCGATCGTTTCCGTTTTTTGAGCCAGTGCGTTGATTTGCGCAGCCTCTGGCTGTACCTGTCCGGGAACAAGAGTGGCCAATGGCTGTGATCGCGAAAATCCTCGTCTTCGCCGGCTCGGTGCGCAGCGGCGCCTTCAGCGGCAGGACCGCCGATGTGGCGCAGAAGGAGCTGGCCATGCAAGGCGCCGAGGTGACGCGCATTTCGCTGGCCGACTATCCGCTGCCGATCATCGACGAGGACCTCGAAAAGGAAAAAGGCGTTCCCGACAACGCCGTGAAGCTCGGCCGGCTGATCGCCGCCCATGACGGGCTACTGATCGCGACGCCGGAATATAATGGCTCGATCCCGCCACTGCTCAAGAACACGATCGACTGGGTAAGCCGGGTGCGCCTCGATGGCGGCTGGCCGGTGAGGCCGCTTGTCGGCAAGGTCGCCGGCCTGTGCTCGTCTTCCAACGGACATTTCGCCGGGATCCGCTGCATCAACCATCTGCGCGCCGTGCTGGTGCGCTGCCAGTTGGAGATGGTGACGCCGGAATGCTCGGTATCCGATGGCGGCAGTGCCTTCGACGGCGACGGCAATTTCAGGGATGAGAGACTGACCAAATCGATGGAGCACCTATGCCGCACGCTGATCGAAACCTCGCGCATGCTGTCGACCCGGACCGGGGCATGATTTCCACAGCCATGCAGGCCCATACCATGAGAGAAAGGCTGATCGTCGGCCTCGACGTGCCGACGGTGAAAGAGGCCGAACAGGCGGTGCAGGAGCTCGACGGCGTCGTCTCCTTCTACAAGATCGGCTATCAGCTGGCCTTCGCCGGCGGGCTCGACTTCGCCAGGGAGTTGGCCAGCGGCGGCACGAAAATCTTCCTCGACATGAAGCTGCTCGACATCGACCACACGGTGGCGAAGGGTGTCGAGAACATCGTGCGCATGGGCATGACCATGCTGACCATCCACGCCTATCCCAAGGCGATGCGAGCCGCGGTGGAGGCCGCCAGGGGCAGCGACCTCTGCCTGCTGGCGGTCAGCGTGCTGACCTCGATGGACGAGCAGGACGTGATCGACGCCGGCTATGAATACGACCCTCACACGCTGGTGCTGAGACGCGCCGAACAGGCGTTGCATGCCGGCATGGGCGGCGTCGTCTGCTCGGCCGAGGAGGCGGAAGCGGTGCGCCGCATCGTCGGACCCGACCTGGCGGTGGTGACACCGGGGATACGGCCCAAGGGCAGCGACCATGGCGACCAGAAACGCGTGGTGACGCCCGGCCAGGCGATCCGCAACGGCTCCAGCCATCTTGTTGTGGGCCGGCCAATCGTGGCGGCAAGCGACAGGCGCGCGGCGGCGGAAGCCATACTGGAAGAGATGCGCGCCGCGTAATGAGGAGAAGAAAATGCCCAAGGGATACTGGATAGCCCGCGTCGATGTGCGCGACGCCGAAGGCTACAAGGACTATGTCGCTGCCGCCAAGCTCGCTTTCGACCGTTTCGACGTGAAGTTCCTTGCCCGTGGCGGTGAGCATGAAAAGGCCGAGGGGCCTGGCCGCGCCCGCAATGTCATTATCGAGTTCGAATCGCTCAGCGCGGCGCACGATTGCTACCACTCGCCGGAGTACCAGCGCGCCGTCGCCATCCGTCAGAAAGTAGCCAATGGCGAGATCGTGCTGGTCGAGGGTATCTGACGCGCGAAGCTGCTCTGCTCAGTGCGGCGCTTCCTCCTGCGCCAGCACCTCCAGTTGATGGCGGTGCCCCGACAGCTCATAGCCAACAACGGTGACGGCCGGCGCTAGCGTGAGTAAGATGAGGCAGACCGCCATGTCGACGCCGGCAAGGGCGGCGATGATGGCAAGTGCGACGACCGCAGCCGTTCCCGCCAGCAGCCAGATGTGGAGGGGATCGAAGCGCTGGACGAGATAATAATACAGCGCGTAGATCGCCCCCAGGAACACGCCTAGCGGAATGGCGACCGAGAGCAGGGTCGCTACCGGGCCGATATGGGCCTTGTGCTCGATGAAATAGGCCGCGACATGCAGCCCGGCGCCGGTGGCGACGATGGCAGCGACGATCACCATCTGGCCATAGCCCCAGACGAAGGAACGGCTGCGGTGCTGGTGCAGCACCGTCCCCGAGGGCAGCATGTAATAGACCCACCACATGCCGAAGGTGAGACCCATTCCGGCAATGCCGATCAAGGCGGCATCGAGGTTCCAGCCCTGCTCCTCGACCGCGGCCGACAGCGTCGCCAGCGTGCCGACCACCCCTTCGCCCAGCGCGATGATGGCGAACAGGCTGTAGCGCTCGGCGACGTGGTGCGCGTGCCAGGGCGTGCCGCCATCCCGGCGTTCGGCGATGACCGGTCCGGCAAGCTCGATGAGAAGCAGGACCGCGCCGAAAGCCAGGCTGGTCTCCAGCGAGAAATCGACCAGGATCTGCACCACCCAGCCGATCTGGGCGATCGCGATGGCGATGGCATAGGTGAGACAGGCACGCCGCCGCCCAGGGTCCTGCCGCGCCGCGCGCAGCCATTGGAAGATCATGGCGACGCGCATGATGACGTAGCCCAGCACCATGACCGAATTGTTGAGGTGTTCGCCATGCTCGATCGAGGCGAACATGCGCGGCAGGCCGATGGCCAGCACCAGCACGCCGATCATCTGCACCATGGTGACGAGGCGGAAGATCCAATCGTCGGTGTCATAGGCGGAGGAAAACCAGGAGAAATTGATCCACGCCCAGCAGATGGCGAAGCTGGCAAAGCCGAAGCCGATCAGCGCCGCCGCGTAGTTGCCCTCGGCAAGGGCGTGCGCCAGTTGCGCGGCGGCAAGGCTGAAGGCGGTGACGAAGGTCAGATCGAACAGCAGCTCGAGCGGCGTGGCGACGCGATGCGCCTCGTGCGGATCGCGCCCGGCCATGCGCCTGATGTGATGGTGGAGGGAGCTTGCTGGTGTGCTCATCGCGCGGCCTTGCCTGAGGACTGTCCCGCGACACTAAAGGTGGAGCAAAAGCCGTCAAGGCGCGGTAGGTCGCGCTGGTCCCTCGACCGTTCAGATCGCCTGTCGGTTCAGTCGGTTCGCCGCCGTCTCGGCAACCGCATCGGCCAGCGTCATGCCCCATTGCATCAGGCAATAGGCGCGGAAATCGAAGCAGGGCAGGCCGGGACAGACCTCGAACTCGATGAGGTGGACATGGTCGTTAGCCTCGACCCTGAAATCGAGGGAAAACACGTCTCGCAGGCCGAGCCCGCTGACCAGCCGCTCGGCGATGCGGCGGATGGTTGCCGCGGCTGCCGGCTGGGTGTCGGCAACCGCCTCCAGCACCGGCTCGCTGTATAGTCCAGCCGCCTTGGCGGCCTCGCCGGTGTCGCCGTAAAGCGCCATCGAGTCCGCCATGGTCTGGAAATCGCCGCCGGAGTCGACGAATGCAACGCCGAGCGCTTCCGCCCCGGCATCCGTTTGCAGCCCAAGGAAGCTGGCGCGGACATTGCGACCGCCGACATAGGGCTGGACGACGACATCGTCGCGATAAGCGGCATAGACCCGCCGGCTAAGCTCCAGCGCATGGGCCAGGTCGTTGCAGCGTGAATCCGGCCAGATGCCTACCTTGGAGCCGAGCCGGTTCGGCTTGACGAACCAGCCGGCTTCCGAAGCTGGCGGGTCGGCCAGCCAGCGGCCGTCGCGGGCCAGGCCTGCCTGCGGCGCCGGCAGGCCGAGCGCGCAAAGCACGGCGCCGGAACGGAACTTGTCCTGGCAAAGCGCGAACAGCGCATCGTCGGCCCCGATGGTTCTAAGCCCATTCAGCCTGGCAAGTGCGGGCGCCGCAGCACCGCGGAAATAGGCAATGCCGTCGGTCAGCGTCCAGACCAGCGTGGTTGCGGGATCGGCCTTCGCCAGCGCGCTTGCCGCATCGTCGAGTGCAACCGGCATAAAGGCCAGGCCGCGCTTTTCACAAGCGGTCGCCAGTTGATCGAACTCAGGAGCGAGATCGGTCGACTGCGCCAGATAAGACGAGATTTCCAAGGCGCGCTCGGCGGGAAAGCCGTCGGCGACCAGCCTGTCGAAACAGGCCCTTTCCGGCTCATGGACGAGGATCAAGGTCGGGCGCGGCATGGGTCAACGCTTCTCGGTGATGCAGCCACAGCATCGCACGGCCAATGCGATCGGCTTGCGCGAAATCGACCCGCGCCCGACGCCTGCACGATAACCGGTACGCTCAGGCGATCAGCACGCGCGGTTCGAAGCGGCCGTTGACGGGGAGGTCAAGCAGGAAGGTCATGCCGGCCTGCGGGTCGAGCTTGCGCTGCTTTTCGTCCTTACCTTTCCAGGCCGAGGTCACCGCCAGCCGATCGGCCTTGGCGCCGACAAAGGCCGGGCACGAGGACTGCCCCGCCGGCATGGCAATTTCGCGCAACAATGTGCCGTCCGGCGAATACGCCTTCACCGCCTTGCCGCCCCAGACGGCATTCCACAGCACGCCGTCGCGATCAACGACCGAGCCGTCGACAAAGCCCTTGGACGAGCGATGGTCGACGAATACTTTGGACTCGCCGACCGGCAGGCCAGTCGCCGGATCGCAGGCGACCCGCATCAAGAGGCCGGTCGAGGTATCGGTGTAGTAGGCGATCGTTCCATCCTGCGAGAAACAGATCGAGTTCGACACGGTGATGCCGGTGTAAAGCGTGCGCAATTCTCCCTCGAAGAACCAGTAGATGGCGCCCGCGCCCTTCTCCTCACCCTTGCCCATCGTGCCGACCCAGAAGGCGCCACAAGGGTGGACGCGCGAATCGTTGGAGCGGGTCAGCGCATTGTCGGCCTCGATGGGCGTATGCAGCGTCAGCTTGCCGGTCGAGACGTCGCGGACATGCAGGCCAGTCTCGGTAGCGATGAGCTGGCGATTGTCATCGACAATGGCGATGGCGCTGGCCATCTGGCCGAGTTCATGGACTTTCCGCGCGCCGGACGTGACACCCTGCTCCAGCAGCAGGCCGTTGACAATGTCGAACCAGAACAGCGTATCGGTGGCGGGATCGTAGCTCGGCCCCTCGCCGAGTTCACAGACATGGTCCGAAAAAACCGAAACGTTTCCCATCATGCCGCTCCGCCGAAGGCCGCATCCCAGGCCGTTACCGCCGCCCGGGCACGCGTGGCCACCTCGTCGACGCTCATACCGGGTTTGAACAGGCTGGAGCCAAGACCAAAAGCAGTCACCCCAGCGGCTTTGTAGCCGGCAAAGTCTTTGTCGGAAACGCCGCCGACGGCGCCGACCACGGTATCGGCCGGCAGCACGGCGCGCATCGCCGAAATGCCGCTGGGCCCGAGCACGCTTGCCGGGAAGAATTTGAGCGCCGAAGCCCCAAGCGTAATCGCCTGAAAAGCTTCGGTGGGGGTGAACACGCCTGGCATCGTCACCATGCCATGGTGCATGGCGCGGGCCATGACGTCGGCATCGATGTTGGGGCTGACCAGCAGCCTCCCGCCGGCCTTGGCCAGGGCGTCGACATCGGCTGAAGTCAGCACCGTGCCGGCGCCGACCAGCGTTGTCTTGGGCAATGCGGTGACAATGCTGGCGATCGATGAAAACGGCTCCGGCGAATTGAGCGGCACCTCGATGGCTTCGATGCCGGCGTCAAACAGCGCCTGGCCGATGGCAACCGCCTCGCTGGGTTTGAGGCCGCGCAGAATGGCGACAAGACCACGCTTGAGCTTCGGGAAGGGGGCGGTCTGGGTCACGCTGTCACTCCACTCTGGTGAGTCATTTGGCGATCATGCCATTTTCCCGCGCCGCTTCGATAAGGCCGGCACGCACCGCCTCGTCGGCGTCGACCGTCCTGACGGCAAGCCCTGCAAGGTCGAGCGCCTGGCGGTAGAGGGCTGCTAGCGACCCCGAGGCGACCAGCACGATTGCGGTGGTGCTTTCGCCATAGCGGCGGCCCGCCGAGGCGATCTCGCCGCCGATCAGCAGGCCGGACAGGCAAGCGGCGGCATCGTCGGCCTTGAGGTCCTGCAGCAGGCCGGCGGCGCGGATCGAGAACAGCCGCGAGGTGACATCGCCGCCCTCGGCCAAAGCCTTGCGGCACCATTCCTGGAAGAACGGATTGTCCGGAATGACCGGCTTCGGGCTCTCGCCCAGCGAATGGCGCAGGATCGAGTGAGTGGCCAGCACCGAAAACAGCTCGCCGGTCGGCCAGGTGCAGAAGCCGTCGACCGCGCCGTCTTCGACCAGAACCCATTTCGAATGGGTGCCGGGCATGCAGACGAGATGGCGACCTTTTGCCGGCAAACCGGCGCCGGCAAGCTGGGTTTCCTCGCCGCGCATTACGTCCGGCGCATCTTCCAGGCGCTGCGCCAGGCCAGGCACGATGCGGATGTCGCGGCTCTGGCCGGGAATGCGGGCGGCCCCCGCGAGGATGGCACTGAGCGGCGCCGGCACGGTGACGTAAGGCGCTTCCAGCCAACCCTGGCGCGAGCCGGCCATGCCGCAGATGATGACCGGCAGCGTCGCCGGTGCGCCGAGCGCCGCCAGATGGCCCTCGAGGATGATCGAAAAGCCTTTTTGCTGCGCGGTGATCAACCCATCATCGCCGCGACGCTCGGCAAGCACCCCGCCCGCCTCGTCGACCAGCCAGACCCGCATGCGGGTCGTGCCCCAGTCGACGGCGGCGACTGCCGGCGTGCCTTTTGCCGGATTTTGATTCACCGGGCTCACAGGAAACCCCCGTCCACGATCAACATCTGCGCCGTCAGCATACGCGAGGCGTCGGAGGCCAGGAACAGCACCGTGCCGACGATGTCGTCGGGCTGCATGACCTGCTTGATGCATTGCTTGGCGACATGGGCGGCGAGCCCCTGCTCGGTGACCCAGAGTTCCCGCTGGCGCTCGGTGATCACCCAGCCCGGCGCAATCGCATTGACGCGGATGCCGTCGACCCCAAGCTTGCCCGCGAGACCTTTGGTGAGGCCGAGTATGCCGGCCTTGGCGGCGGTGTAGGCCGGCATATCGGGGTGGTTGATGAGATAGGAGGTTGAGGTGAAGTTGATGATCGAACCGCCGCCGGCCCGCTTCATGCCCGGCGCGACCGCCTGTGCGGTGAAGAAATGCGGGCGCAGATTGACGGCGAGATTGTTGTCCCAGAACTCGACGGTAACGTCAGCGACGTCGTGGCGTTCGTCCCAGGCGGCATTGTTGACCAGCACGGTGACGTCGCCATGTGCCTCAGCCGCTTTGGCGGCCGAAGCGCGCAACGCCTCGACGTCGCGCAAATCGGTCTTGAGGTAGAGCGGTCGCCGGCCAAGTTCTTTTTCGACGCGGTCGGCAAGCAGCGTGCTTGGGCCATCGGCGATGTCGATGAAGGCGACATGGGCGCCCTGGCGAACGAAGCCCTCGGTCAGTGCCGCACCAATTCCGGAACCGCCGCCGGTGATCAGCACCGAGGCTCCCCTGAGGTCGGCAAAATCCGCCGATGGCATCATATCTTCATCTCCCGGTCCGGTCGGCGCGCATCCTATCCAGCCAAGTCCGGGGAGCAAGGGCGAAAACGGCGATTTGATTGGCTTATGTCAGACAAAAGGCCGCAAGATGGCGGCCACAGTCGATCTTGGCTCGCGCCGCTGACTTGCTCGACGCAGGCCAGACCGCCGGTCAGACTGCCTTGGCGTAGAGGGCGCCGCGATAGGAATCGCGGAGGTAGCCGAGCGTGGCGTCGGCATCGACCGGTTTGCCGAAGAGATAGCCCTGGCCGCCGGCGCAGCCGAACTGAACGAGGCGGTCGGCCTGCGCCTCCTCCTCGATGCCTTCGGCGACGACATCCATGCCGAGCCCTTCACACATGGCCAGAATGGCGCGGATGATGTGTTCCGACGGTCGGTCGTCGAGGATCGAGGAGACGAAGGCGCGGTCGATCTTGAGCTTGTCGAAATGGAATTCGCGCAAGCGGCCGAGCGAGGACTGGCCGGTGCCGAAATCGTCGAGCGAGACTCGGATGCCGACGCGACGCAGGTCCTCGACGATCTTCTCGGCCGAGGCCGGATCGTTCATCAGGCCGGTTTCGGTGATCTCGATCTCCAGCCGTCGCGGATCGAAGCCGGTGCGGTCGAGGATCGACAATATGTGCAGGCCAGTGTTCTGGTCGACGAGCTGCGAGGGCGACAGGTTGAAGGACAGGAACAGGTCCTTCGGCCAGCTGCGCGCCGCTTCGGCCGCCTTGCGCAGCACCAGCTGCGACAGCGGGCCGATGATGCCGCGCTCTTCGGCGATCGGGATGAACACGGTCGGCGGGACGACGCCGAGGTCGCGATCGGTCCAGCGCGCCAGCGTCTCGAAGCCGATGGTGCGGCGGGTGGTCAGATCGACGATGGGCTGGAAATGCGGCTCGACCTCACCGGCCGAGACGGCGCGGCGCAGCGCCTGTTCGATGCGGGTGACGCGCTTGGCCGCCTCTTCCATTTCGCGGGTGTAGACGACGACGCGGCCACGGCCCGAACGCTTGGCGTGGTAGAGCGCCGTTTCGGCCTTGTTGACGAGGATTTCCGTGGTTTCGTCGCCGGAATAAAAGAGCGAGCAGCCGACCGAGGCCGAAAGCCTGGCGGTGCGTTCGCCGACATCGTAGGGCGCCGACAGGATTTCGATCATCATGCGCGACTTCTCGGCCGCCGCCTCCTCCGAGAACACCATCGGGTAGAGGAAGGCGAATTCGTCGGCGCCGATGCGGCAGACAGTAGAGTGGCTGTCCATCGAGGCGCGCAGCCGCATCGCCACCTGGATCAATATGTCGTCGCCGGCCTTGTGGCCGAACAGATCGTTGATCGGCTTGAAGCCGTCGAGGTCGAGAATGCCGACCGTGAACGGCGCGGGATCGTCTGCACGGTCGCTGATCAGGCGATCGACCTTGTCGAAGAAGCGGCGATGGTTGCCAAGCCCGGTCAGCGCATCGGTGAACGCCAGATCCGAGTTTTCCCTGCTTGCCTGCCCGGTGCCAAACGTCGTTTGCATCGGTATCCCTGTTTGTGACGCCCGAAATTTAGGCTGAGACTGGCAGCAAAGCGTTTAGGAAGCGTATCGCGAAATCGATTTTTCGCTGGCGAATGATGCTTTAGCGGACGCGGTAGAGTTCGACCGGGGTTCCGCGCGTTTCGGCCACCGGTTCGAGCCAATCGGGGACGCTTCCCTGCATCAGCCTGGCCAGGAAGCCTTGCGGCGCCTTGGCGGCAAGCATCTTGCTTTCGGCGCTGCCGCGGCAGAGCGCCATCAGGCCGACGTGGTGAGCCGCCGCGATCATCCTCGCCTGGTCCGCCGATCCGAGGAAGGCATCGAGCGCAAGCAGGTCGCCGGCGATGTTGCGATGATAGGGGCCGGCAAAGACGCGGTGCCCGGAATAGGCCAGGATGGGCGAGCCGAGATTGGAAATGGCAAGCACCGTGGTGTCCGGCAGCCGGGCCAACGCCGCGAAGGAGGCCTTGCGCTCGCAGGACGGATCGCTGTCGGTGTCCTGTGCCTCGACCGAGACCTTGTTGGCCTCGAACACGCTCGACGTCGCGGCGGCAGCGCCGGCCCAGACGGCATTCACCGACACCACCCAGACCACCGCCATGCGCAGCGATACGCTGCGCGCAGGGCTGATCCTCGCCCGTTCGCGCCAGCTTGCGATCCAGGCCGACAGCGGGATGACGGCAAAGGCGATCGAGAATGTCGAGCCGCGGACCTGCCAGGCGCTGACGATGAAGGCGCCGACCAGCAAGGCGCCGACGAGGCTGTCCTGGCGGCGCCATGGTCCGCGCAGGCGAAGCGCCATCAGCGCGATCGCCACCAGCGGCGTGACATAGCGCGCCGCCAGCGAGGCCGGCTCGCTGGCGGCAATACTGAACAGCGACTGCGCCTCGTCAATGTGATCGAGCCACAATTCCTTGAGGCGCGGATCGAGGTTTGCGTAGGGAGCCGCAAGGCATTGCGGAAACAGCGCCGCGACAACGGCGCCCAGCACAAGCGCGAGCAGGCCGAGCGAAATCAGGCGGCGTCCGGCCGTGCCGTTGGACACCTTGAGCGACGTCACGGCGGCAAGGCCCAGTCCGGCGATTGCCGCGACGACGAATTGTACGGCCGAGAAGGCATCGCACTGCGCCTGGCCCCAGGCCGATGGCGGGATGGTGCTGACGAAGACCAGGGCTGAAACGCCGGCAAAGCCGAGACCGAAATCCCTGGCGATCCGGCGTTCGCCGCCGGGATCGACGACGAACAGCAAAGCGATGCAGGCGCCGATGGTGGCGACATAGGGCGCGGTTTCCATGCCGACGGCCAGCGTCAGGGCCGCGCACAGCCCGGAAATCAGCGCCGCCCAGCGACGCGCCGGCGCCTCGAGCAGCAGGCTGAGGCTGGCCATGGTCAGCGTCAGCTGGACATTGTGATGATCGAGCGCACCCGGCAAGAAAATGCCGATGAAATGCAGCGCCGCCGCGCCGATGACGATAGCGGGCAGCACGGCGCCGACGCCGGCGAAGCTGCGTGCCGCACGGGCTGTAAAAAACACCGCCAGGCAAAACAGCAGCGACGGCCACAGCACCTGTGCGATCACTTCGGCCATGGCCATGCTGCCGGTCAGCGCCGAGGCGGCGAGGATGATGGCGGCGAGCGGTGCGTCGACCAGCCGCGACCAGTGCATGACGAAACCGCCTTCCGGCCCCATCCTGTACTGATGCAGGTCGAACCAGCCCTGGCCGGCCAGCATGTCGCGAACCTCGACCAGCCGCAGCAGGCTGTCATTGTCGCCGCCGGCATTGCTCAATTCGCGAAAGCCCGTGGCGGCATTGACGGCCAGCACCACCAGCATGGCAAGCAGCGCCAGCGACATATCGGACTTCCAGGAGGAAGCACCCGCCTTGGCTGCGTTCATCATCATGACCTTCGTCGGAAAGACTGCGGCCTTAAACCTAGCCTTAACAGCTTCAATAAATAGTAAAGTCGCCTGAGCGAGTCCGCATATGAGCGCGGCCGGAGGCTCCGCCGGGTGTCGGGAGACGGAAATGCCGCACGAAGTCCGCCACGAGCCGGCCATTGCCGTGCTCCTGCCTTGCTACAATGAGGAACTGACCATCGCCGAGGTGGTGCGGCGCTTTCGCGAGACGCTGCCATCGGCCGACATCTATGTCTATGACAACAATTCGCGCGACCTGACGGCATTAAAGGCCCGCGCAGCGGGCGCCATCGTCGTCCGCGAGCCGCGCCAGGGCAAGGGCAATGTCGTGCGGCGCATGTTCGCCGACATCGATGCGGACATCTATCTGATGGCCGATGGCGACGGCACCTATGCGCCGGAAGATGCCTCGCTGCTGATCAACATCCTGCAGACCGAGCGCTGCGACATGGTGGTAGGCACCAGGCGCGGCGTCACCGACGATGCCGGCCGTTCCGGCCATGCCTTCGGCAACCGCATCTTCAATAGCCTCTACAAGCGGCTGTTCGGCGCCGACTTCACCGACATCTTCTCCGGCTACCGCGTCTTCTCGAGGCGCTTCGTCAAGAGCTTTCCCGCCGTTTCCGGCGGCTTCGAGATCGAGACCGAAATGTCGGTGCATGCCTCGCAGCTGAAACTGCCGGTGAGCGAGATCGCGCTCGATTATGGCCGCCGGCCTGAGGGATCGTCGTCGAAGCTGTCGACCTATCGCGACGGCGCCAGGATCCTGTGGATGTTCGCCATGCTGATGAAGGAGACGCAGCCGCTGCGCTTCTTCGGCGCCTTCGCCATTTTCTTCCTGGCATCGAGCCTTACCCTGATGACGCCGGTGCTGATCGAATTCGCCCAGACCGGCCTCGTGCCGCGCATGCCGACCTGGGTGCTGTCGGTCGGCCTGCTGCTCTTGTCGATGCTTGCGATGGTGACCGGACTGATCCTCGATTCGGTATCGCGCGGACGCGCCGAGCAGAAGCGCATTTTCTATCTCTCCGTCCCGTCGGGCCGGGTCGAACGGCGCGAACGCACGAGCGAAACAGCGAAGGCCGAACCGGGCAAGACGCCCCGGGCCGCCTGAGGCCGTGAGCCGGCTCGCCCGCTTCGTCCTGGCCGGCGGCGTTGGTTTCGTCGCCGATGCCGCGGTGCTCTGGCTGTTCTTGGCGGTGACGCCGCTCGGTCCCTTCGTCGCCCGTGTCCTGTCGATCGGCTTTGCGCTGTGCGTCACCTGGCAGATCAACCGGCACCTGACCTTTTCGCCGTCGAGCCGCGGCGTGGCGCAGGAGGGCGCGCGCTATGGCGGCGTCGGCATCGCCACCAGCATTGTCAACTATCTCGTCTACTGCGCCATCCTGTTCGCGCTGCCGGCAATGCCGCCGCTGGCGGCACTTGCCGTCGCCTCGCTGGTCGCCATGGCGCTGTCCTTCCTCGGTTACTCCCGGCTGGTCTTCGACCGGTAAAGGTCTGGGCCAAGCAAGCGCGATTGGCAGAAGCCGCCAAGTTCCGTATATCGGCGACTTGCCTTGCCGCAATTCCGGACGGAAAACCACTACGCACTTTTCCTGGACTTGCTCGACCCGCTGGAGACCAGAAGATGACCCTGAAGATCGCCGTCCAGATGGACCATGTCTCCACCGTCTCGATCGCCGGCGACACGTCCTTTGCGCTGTCGCTGGAGGCGCAGCGGCGCGGCCACCAATTGTTCCACTACACGCCCGACCGGCTGTCGATGCTGGGCGGCAAGGTGTTTGCCCGCATCGAAGAGATGAAGCTCCGCGACGAGAAGGGCAATCATTATACGCTGGGCGACAAGGTGCGCACCGACCTGTCGGAGATGGATGTGATCCTGCTGCGCCAGGATCCGCCCTTCGACATGAATTACATCACCACCACGCATATTCTGGAGCGCATTCACCCGAAGACATTGGTCGTCAACGACCCGGCCTGGGTGCGCAACAGCCCGGAAAAGATCTTCGTCACCGAATTCCCCGATCTGATGCCCGAAACGCTGATCACCAAGGATCCCCAGGAGGTCGCGGCCTTCCGCAAGGAATTCGGCGACATCATCGTCAAGCCGCTCTATGGCAATGGCGGCGCCGGCATCTTCCATCTCAAGGAAGACGATCGCAACCTCGCCTCACTGCTCGAAATGTTCGCCCAGCTGTCACGCGAGCCGTATATCGTCCAGCGCTATCTGAAGGATGTGCGCAAGGGCGACAAGCGCATCATCCTGATCGACGGCGAGGCGGTCGGCGCCATCAACCGCGTGCCGGCCGACCACGATTCTCGCTCCAACATGCATGTCGGCGGCCGCGCCGAAAAGACTGAGCTGACGGAGCGCGAACGCGAGATTTGCGCCCGCATCGGCCCGTCGCTGAAAGAGCGCGGCTTCATCCTGGTCGGCATCGACGTGATCGGCGACTACATGACCGAGATCAACGTGACCTCGCCAACCGGCGTGCGCGAAGTGCAACGCTTTGGTGGCGCGGATATCGCCAGCCTGTTCTGGGACGCGGTAGAGGCGAAGCGGCGGAATTTGGCCGCGTAGTGTGCGTTGCTACGGAGGACTTTGGTGGGTCCAGAGAAGCATCGAAAGATGCTCTTTATCGGGTAAGACTGCCGAGCAAGCGGCTCATCAAATCAAACTATGTCCCGGAAGCGCCGAGGCCTCAGTTTCGGAGGAAGGAGACCGATAAGTCTGGTCTGCAATTTTCGCTGTGGTGTTGCCCAGTCTTTCAGCAGAAAACCCGCATCGGAGTTCTTTTCCAGCAATGCAAAAGCCGCAGACAGTCCGATCAGGTCGACCAAGGTCCTGCGCATTGAGTGGCGGGAGATTAAATGCGCCAGTCCCGGCGCCACTTCGCACCAACGATTGGCCAGTGCCCGCCGTATCGCTATTTCAGTATCAGGCGACATCCTGCCGAGGCCAACTCCGGTACCCAGGATGCGCCCGTCCGCCCAGCCATTGCCGCCGTGAAGCCGATAACTGCCAAGAGCCCGCCCAATCCTCACGGTTCCGCCGATCATATGGGCGGCACGAGCCATATAACCATCGGCACATATCTTTATTTCGTCCGGATCGGATGGACGCATGATTTCAAGCGGAGCTCGACGAAACATCATCCCCGATGTGGTTGACCAAAACCAACCCACGGTACCCCGATCAATAAATAATAATGTCGGGTCAGCTTCGGTGTCGACATGCAGGTAGCCGCTCATTTTCGGCATCGATCGCGGGTCGTTCAGGTGGAATACGGGATGACCGCCCGCAAGCAGGTTGCCGGCCGTATCTATCACCACCTCATCGGAGCTCGACATTGCCGCGATACGGGTTTGGCTGAGATGCGCTCTCACATGGCATTCTATGAAGTCAGGATGCCAAGCATCGTCACCGTCAAGAAAGGAGATCAGGGGCCCGGCTGTCGCGTCAAGCCCGGTCATCATTGCTGTCAACTGCCCGCCATTTTGCAGTCGGGGCAGAAAGCGGAAACGACTGTCGCCAAGCTGGGACAGACACTCTTCAATCCTTCGGCGGGAACCGTCAGTCGAAAAATCATCGACCACCACGCACTCGAACGCAGTGTATGTCTGCGCCGCTACGGATCGGATCGCAGTGTCGATGAATGCCTCTTGATTGAAACAGCCTACGCAAACGGATACGGTTGGTAGCGCGATGTGAGAACCAGCCCCGCTTGGGACGATGTTTTCTTTCAAGAGGCGCTTCTCCGTACACCAGATTTGATCGCCTGAGATATTCCGTCGGTCAAATGGCGATGTTTCTTTGCCAAATTTCTCTCTGTCGAAGCGAGTTTTTCTCCGCACTCAAGATCGCAATTGCCGCATGTTGACCCTACAGCACGGGTATCACCCTCCTACCAAATTCGAGATTGTCAGAGCCATGCTGCGTCATGGCCACAAACTCAGAAAAGGGCACCCTTCCGCGAAGTCGCAACCTGCTCTTCAGGCCAGTATGCTGTCGGACGATCCGTTCATATCCTATTCGGGAATGTCCGGTACGCCGCTCGGATTAGCAAGTCATATGCCTTTTCTTCCACGCGGCCACCGCGCCTGGTTTCTCATCTCGCCAACCTGGTCCATCGAAAACAGTG
The DNA here is from genome assembly GCF_000503155.1 of Mesorhizobium sp. LSJC285A00. NCBI lineage: Bacteria > Pseudomonadati > Pseudomonadota > Alphaproteobacteria > Hyphomicrobiales > Phyllobacteriaceae > Mesorhizobium > Mesorhizobium sp. LSJC285A00. The sequence goes on along the minus strand of NZ_AYVK01000053.1, from coordinate 5,484 downwards.
CTAGCGTCAAAACCATCCGGACCTATGCCGTTCTGCATAGACTCAAGAACCCCCGTCACGCGCTAATCTTCCTATCCAACACTCAGGCAGAGGCTGATCTGTTGAACCAGTCCGGCGAGGCCGCCGTCCTGCACAACAAGACGTCAACAACCTCCGAACACATATTCAGGCCTCTCGATGACGTCCCTGTAGAATTTGATGCAATCTACAATGCGCAGCTGGCTCCGTGGAAGCGCCATGACTTGTCGCTTGGCATCCAGCGTTGCGCATTTGTCTTCTATCGAGATTCAAGCGGATCCTCCACGACGGAGTCGGAAAGAGCGCGAATAAATCGGCATAGGGAGCTCGCGCCGCATCACGTCTTTATCAACGAGTTTGACGGCACCGGCAAGCCGGTCCGATTGGCACCGGCTCAGGTGAACACGCATCTAAATCGTGCAGCCGTGGGAATCTGTCTCTCTCACCTGGAAGGACCAATGTTCGCCAGCACGGAATATCTTCTCGCGGGGCTTCCAGTGGTCACGACGCCGAACCATGGCGGCCGAGACCTTTATCTGGATGACGACTATTCGCTCACAGTTCCACCCGATCCTCGATCCATCGCGGAGGCTGTCTTAGCGCTGAAGGAGCGACGAATTCCCCGGGATTACATTCGTTCGCAAACTTTGAAACGAATCGAACGAGACCGCGGGCGGTTCATAGACCTTGTAAACGAGATTTTTCTGGAGAGCGGCTCTTCGCGCCGGATCGCCCTGCCTTGGCCTTTCCGATATCCTGTCATGGAGTGGCTTCCACCGCAGGTCGCGATCGATCGATCGCTTTCAGGTTCGGTCGATGCCTTCATCACCGCTTAGAAAGCAACAGCCTCAGATTGCCGAAGGGCCTAGTCGCCTTGTTAACGCGGTCGAGGAGGCGGAGCAGCCGTTCCATTGCTTAACCATCTTCCGTTTTTGCAACCGGCACAGCGCGCTGCAACCACCACGAATGCATGTTCCTGTAATGTTCTTGCCTTGGCCTAAAATCTATGGTTGTCTTGTCCTGACGTCGCTCGCGGTCTGAACCACAAGGCCGAGGCGAGCCGATATCCGGGGGCAGAGCAAGATGGTGGCGCGGGTTCGCACGGTGGCTTTCCAGGGCATCGAGGCCGTGCCGGTCGATGTCCAGGTGATGATCGCGCCGGGCAAGGTCGGCATGCAGATCGTTGGGCTGGCCGACAAGGCGGTGGCCGAAAGCCGCGAGCGCGTGCAGGCGGCGCTGCATGCGTCGGGGCTGTCGATGCCGTCGAAGAAGGTGACGGTCAACCTGGCGCCTGCCGACCTGCCCAAGGAAGGGAGCCATTACGACCTGCCGATCGCGCTCGGCCTGATGGCTGCACTCGGCGCCATTCCGGGCGACATGCTGGCCTCCTATGTCGTGCTCGGAGAATTGTCGCTCGACGGCACCATTGCCGCGGTCGCCGGTGCGCTGCCGGCGGCGATCGGTGCCAATGCCGAGGGAAAAGGCCTGATCTGCCCGTTCGGCTGCGGGCCGGAAGCGGCCTGGGCGGGCAAGGATTTCGACATATTGGCGCCGCGCAGCCTGATTGCCATCGCCAATCATTTTCGCGGCACGCAGGTGCTGTCGCGGCCCGAGCCCGGCATCCATGTCTCGGCCCGCGACCTGCCCGACCTTTCAGACATCAAGGGCCAGGAAAGCGCCAAGCGGGCGCTGGAAGTGGCGGCGGCCGGCGGCCACAATCTGTTGATGGTCGGGCCTCCCGGCTCGGGAAAATCGATGCTGGCGCAGAGGCTGCCCTCAATTCTGCCGCCACTGGCGCCCAAGGAACTTCTTGAAGTCTCGATGATCGCCTCGGTGGCCGGCGAGCTCGGCGAAGGCAAGCTCACCGACCGGCGGCCGTTCCGCGCCCCGCACCATTCGGCTTCGATGGCGGCAATGGTCGGCGGCGGCATCAGGGCGCGGCCGGGCGAAGTATCGCTTGCCCACAACGGCGTGCTGTTCCTCGACGAGTTTCCCGAATTCACGCCGCAGACCTTGGATGCGCTGCGCCAACCGCTGGAGACCGGCGACTGCATGATCGCGCGCGCCAACCACCGCGTCACCTATCCAGCGCGCATCCAGCTGGTGGCGGCGATGAACCCGTGCCGTTGCGGCATGGCCGGCGAGCCCGGCTATCGCTGCCTGCGCGGTGAACGCTGCCGCACCGACTACCAGGCGCGCATCTCAGGCCCGCTGCTCGACCGCATCGACCTCAGGATCGAGGTACCGGCTGTCTCGGCCGCCGATCTGATCCGGCCGGATCGGGCGGAGAAAAGTGCCGCCGTTGCGCAGCGCGTCGCGCGCGCCCGCACCATCCAGCGCGAACGGTTCGAGCGGCTCGGCGTGACCAGCGCGACCACCAACGCGCATTGCTCGCCTTCTGTTATCGAGGACATCGCGATGCCGGATGCCGCCGGCCTGTCTCTGTTGAAGGACGCCAGCGAAAAGCTCGGCTTTTCCGCGCGCGCCTATCATCGGGTGCTGAAAGTGGCGCGCACGCTGGCCGATCTCGAAGCGAGAGAAACCGTCGGCCGCATTCACCTGGCCGAGGCGATTTCCTACCGCATGATGTCGGAGCGGGTGGCGCAGGCGGCGTAACGCTCCTCCTTGAGGGGAAGGTGGCCCCGAAGCGGCAGGGTGGGGGTCGCCGAAGAATGGTCGATCTTTTTGGAGCCGAGCCGAGAAAGGGCCTCTGCAATGACATTGCTTGTAGTGTCGTCCGAAGGGAGTCGCCGCACTTCACGCAGGACCCCACCCGGCCCTTCGGGCCACCCTCCCCTCAAGGGGGAGGGAAATGCAGGCGCTAATTCGCCCGCTCTTTCGCCTTCAGCTCCAGCCGCCGNCGAAGGGAGTCGCCGCACTTCACGCAGGACCCCCCCCGGCCCTTCGGGCCACCCTCCCCTCAAGGGGGAGGGAAATGCAGGCGCTAATTCGCCCGCTCTTTCGCCTTCAGCTCCAGCCGCCGTGCGTGCAGCACCGGTTCCGTATAGCCATTCGGCTGTTCGCGGCCTCTAAACACCAGGTCGCAGGCGGCGTGGAAGGCGATGGAATTGTCGAAATCGGTGGCCATCGGGCGGTAGAGCGGGTCGCCGACATTTTGGAGGTCGACGATCGCTGCCATGCGCCGCAGCGAATCCATCACCTGGATCTGCGAGCACACCTTGTGGTGCAGCCAGTTGGCGATGTGCTGCGAGGAGATGCGCAGCGTGGCGCGGTCTTCCATCAGGCCGACATCGTTGATGTCGGGCACTTTCGAGCAGCCGACGCCCTGGTCGATCCAGCGCACGACATAGCCAAGAATACCTTGCGCATTGTTGTCGAGTTCGCGCTGGATCTCGTCGGGGGTCCAGTTCGGCCGCACCGCCACCGGCACCGACAATATATCATCGAGCTTCGCCTTCGGCCGGCTCTTGAGCGCCGCCTGGACGGCATGGACATCGACCTTGTGATAGTGCGTGGCGTGCAACGTCGCCGCCGTCGGCGACGGCACCCAGGCGGTGCTGGCGCCGGCCTTGGGATGCGCGATCTTCTGTTCCAGCATCGCCGCCATCAGATCGGGCATCGCCCACATGCCCTTGCCGATCTGGGCATGACCGGCGAGCCCGCATTCGAGCCCGATATCGACATTCCACGCCTCATAGGCGGAGATCCAGGCGGCCTGCTTCATGTCGCCCTTGCGGATCATCGGCCCGGCTTCCATCGAGGTGTGGATCTCGTCGCCGGTGCGGTCGAGGAAGCCGGTGTTGATGAACACGACGCGTTCCTTGGCGGCGCGGATCGCCTCCTTGAGGTTGACGGTGGTGCGCCGCTCCTCGTCCATGATGCCCATCTTGATGGTGTTTGCCGCCATACCGAGCAGCGCTTCGACGCGGTCGAAAATCTCGACTGCGAAGGCGACTTCCTCCGGCCCATGCATCTTCGGCTTCACCACATACATCGAGCCCGCGCGGGAATTCATCCGACGCCCGTTGGCGCCGACATCGTGCAGCGCGATCAGCGCCGTCATCGCCGCATCCAAGATGCCTTCCGGCACCTCGTTGCCATCGCGGTCGAGGATGGCCGGATTGGTCATGAGGTGACCGACGTTTCGCACCAGCATCAGCGAGCGGCCAGGCAAGCTCAGCGCGCCACCACTGGGCGCGGTCCAGGCGCGGTCCGGATTGAGCTTGCGCGTGAAGGTTTTGCCGCCCTTGCTGATTTCCTCCGCCAGATCGCCCTTCATCAGGCCGAGCCAGTTGCGGTAGACGATGACCTTGTCCTCGGCATCCACCGCCGCGACCGAATCCTCGCAGTCCTGGATGGTGGTCAGCGCCGATTCCAGGATCACGTCGGCAATGCCGGCCGGGTCGGTGCGGCCGATCTGGTTGGTGCGGTCGATGAGGATCTCGATGTGCAGGCCGTTCTGGACCAGCAGGATGGCTTCCGGGTTGGCGCCGTCGCCGCGGTAGCCGGCAAATTGTTTCGGGTTGGCCAGTGTGGTGCCGCCGGCGCCGGCGCCGAGCCGCAAGGTGCCACCCGAAACCGTCAGCCCGTTCACGCCGGCCCATTTGCCCGAGGTGAGCGGCACGGACTCGTCCAGAAAACTCTTCGCCCAGGCAACCACCTTGGCGCCGCGCACGGGGTTGAAGCTTTTACCCTTCTCGGCGCCACCGGTCTCGGCAATGGCGTCGGTGCCGTAGAGCGCATCGTAGAGCGAGCCCCAGCGGGCATTGGCGGCGTTGATCGCATAACGCGCATTCATCACCGGCACCACCAGCTGCGGCCCGGCAACGGTGGCGATCTCGGGGTCGACATTGTCGGTCGACACGGAAAAGGCCGGCCCTTCGGGCACGAGATAGCCGATCTCACGCAAGAAGCTTTTGTAGGTCTCCATATCGATGGGCGCGCCATTGGCGCGGTGCCAGGCGTCGATCTGTTCCTGCATGGCGTCGCGTTTGGCCAACAACGCCCGGTTCTTCGGCGCGAGATCATGGACGATAGCCGAAAAGCCGTTCCAGAAGGCGTCGGCGGCAATGCCGGTACCCGGCAGCGCTTCGCCGACAAAGTCATGCAGTTCGCGGGCAATCCGCAATCCGGCGATCTCGACGCGATCGGTCATCAGGGCTTCTCCAGATGAAAGGCTTTGCGGCCTTTGGCATGTCAGGGGTGAAGGGTCAATTCAGCTTAGGGTGAAGGCGGGGAATTTGAAGCTGCTGATCTCTCCCCTCGTGGGGGAGATGTCCGGAAGGGCAGAGGGGGGCGCGAAGGAACGCAAACCTTTCCATGACCGATCGAAACAGGCCGAGTCGCGGGGTTGAGCGTCGATGAGAGGTCGGCGGGACAGCGCCCCCCTCTGGCCTGCCGGCCATCTCCCCCTCAAGGGCATAGGCGCTAAGATAGCTTTGGCATGGACTGAAACTTGCGCTTTCGTGGTGGCTCACGCCAGCGATATCGCAAGGCACGGAGATT
>NZ_AYVK01000052.1:0-75261 GCF_000503155.1 Mesorhizobium sp. LSJC285A00 | reverse complement strand
ATGCCATCTTGCCGCCTATGCGCAGGCCGGTTTCCCAGTCGTCGCCATCGCTTCGCGCACCAAGGCCAGTGCCGAGAAGGTAGCTGCACGCTGGAGCATTCCGACCGTCCACGACACACCGGAACAGCTGATCGAGAATCCCGAGATCGAGATCGTCGACCTGGCGTTTCCGCCCGATCTGCAGCCGGCGCTGATCCGCCATGCGCTGAAGCAGCCTCACATCAAGGCGATCCTGGCGCAGAAGCCGCTGGCGCTGTCGGTCGATGAAGCCGTGAAACTGCGCGACGAAGCCGCAAAGTCCGGCAAGATCCTCTCGGTCAACCAGAACATGCGCTACGACCAGTCGATGCGCGTGCTGAAGCAGATCATCGACAGCGGCGCGCTGGGCGACATCGTCTTTGCGCAGATCGACATGCATGCGATCCCGCACTGGCAGACCTTCCTTNGATGAAGCCGTGAAGCTGCGCGACGAGGCAGCCAAGTCAGGCAAGATCCTCTCGGTCAACCAGAACATGCGCTACGACCAGTCGATGCGCGTCCTGAAGCAGATCATCGACAGCGGCGCGCTGGGCGACATCGTCTTTGCGCAGATCGACATGCATGCGATCCCGCACTGGCAGACCTTCCTTCAAGACTACGACCGGCTGACGCTGGCCAATATGAGCGTGCACCATCTCGACGTGCTGCGCTTCCTGTTCGGCGATCCCTCGGAAATCACCACCCTGACACGCAAGGACCCGCGCACGACATTCGAGCATAGCGACGGCATCACCGTCTCGACGCTGCGCTTTCCCTCCGGCGTGCTCGCCGTGTCGCTGGAGGATGTCTGGTCCGGACCGCGCCAGGAGGGCTATCTGGACGACCAGCACATCAACTGGCGCGTCGACGGCACCAAGGGTGTCGCCAAAGGCACGATCGGCTGGCCGAAAGGCGTGGCCTCGACGCTGACCTATGCCTCGACCGAGACGACCGGCGGCGAATGGGTCAGCCCGAGCTGGGACACGATGTGGTTCCCGCATGCCTTCATCGGCGTGATGGAGCAATTGCAGCATGCGGTGAAGACAGGCGCGCCGCCGGCATTATCGGTGGCCGACAACGTCAAGACGATGGCGCTGGTCGAAGCCGGCTATCGCTCGATCGACGAGGGCCGCACCGTCAAGCTTTCCGAAATCTCGATAAAATCAGCCAACTGAATCGCTTACAGGGAGGAGTTCACATCATGATGCAGGCAGGTATTTTCACGGGCTATTTCCCGTACGGGCTCGAAGAGACGGCAAAGAAGATCCGCGGGCTCGGTTTCAACACGGTGCAGCTCGACCTGCATTTCAGGGATATCGATCTGTCGGCCGGGCAGATCACTGAGGAAAAGGCCAAGCAGGTGCGCGACGTCTTCCGCGACAACAACCTGCCGATCTGCTGCGTGTCGGGCTACACCAACATTATCCACCCCGATAAAGTCGAGCGCGACAAGCGCGTCGGCTATCTCAAGGAAATCATCCGCAATGCGCGCGCCTTCGGCTCGCCCTACGTGATCTCGGAGACCGGCACCTACAACACCGAATCCGACTGGGTGCATCACCCCAAGAACAAGACCGAGGAAGGATTCGAGGAATGCCGCAAGGTGATCTCGGAGCTTGCCCAGACGGCTTACGACCATGGGGCGGTGTTCCTGCTCGAAACCTATGTCAACAATGTCGTCGGTTCGGTCGAGGAGACGGTGAAGATGTTCGCCCAGGTCGACCATCCGGGCCTCGGCCTGCTGATGGATCCGACCAACTATTTCGAAACCCACAACATCGACCGGATGGACCAGATCCTGAACCAGGTGTTCGATACGCTGACCGACAAGATCAAGATCGCGCATGCCAAGGACGTCAAGCGTTCGGGCAGCGACAAGTCGGAAAAGCATGCCGACATCGGCGACGAGGATGCGATGGAGAGCCACACGTTCCGCGGCGTCGGCGAGATCGAGCTGCCGGCGCCCGGGCTGGGCTCGCTGAATTACGATCTCTATCTCCAGCGGCTGGCGGAAAAGCACCCAAACATCCCGGTCATCATCGAGCATCTCTCGGAAGACGACGTGCCGCGCGCGAAGAAATTCCTCGACGGGAAGTTCCGCGCCAACGGGCTGTGAGCGCCGGTTGCGCCGCCGGCGCATGGCGGCGCAACTCCAACCAAGGGAGGAATGAATGTTGAAATTCGCATTGAAAGTGGCTGCCGCGGCAACGCTGGTAGCCGGGGTCTCCTTGAGCCTGCCGGCATTCGCGCAGGACGGCCAGAAGACCTTCTATCTGCTGTCGCATGGTGGCCCTTCGGACGCGTTCTGGATCGACTGGAATGCCGGCGCGACCAAGGCCTGCGACCAGCTCAAGGTGACCTGCAAGATCTCGTTCAGCGGCGGCGACATGGCGGCGCAGAAGGAGGCTTTCAACTCGGCGCTCGCCGCCAAGCCGGACGGCATCGCTACCACCTCGGCTCAGCCCGGCCTGTGGACGGAGGAGGTGAAGGCCGCCAAGGCCGCCGGCATACCGATCGTGTTCTTCAACACCGATGATCCGGCGACCGGGCGGCAGGCCTATGTCGGGGCCGACCTCAGGGAAGCGGGCGTCATCTGGGCCAAGTATCTCGTCGACCACAAGATGGTGAAGCAGGGCGACAAGGTGTTCCTGCCGGTCGAAGTGCCGGGCGCCAGCTACCAGCAGCTCGAGACCGAGGGCATCGCCAGCGTCTTCGATCCGCTCGGCATCAAGTACGACGTGGTCGATTGCGGCACCGACCCGGCCGGCATCATCGCCAAGATGACCGACTACATGGTCGCCAACAATCCGCCGGCAATCATTGCACTGGGCGATTCCGTGGCAGCAAGCATCAAACGCGTCTTCGACGGGGCCGGTGTGTCGGCCGGCAAGGTCCCGGTCGTCGGCTGGGGCAACTCAAAGGAGACGGCCGAGGCGGTCAAGTCCGGCTTCGTCAATGCTGCGGCCTGGCAGTACCCGTCGGCGCAGGGCTTCATGCCGGTGGCGCTGCTCGGGCTTGCGGCCTCTGGCGAGCCGGTCGGCTACGACATTCACACATTCAGCCTCTACGACGCCTCGAGCGTCGAGCCGATCCTGAAACTCTACAACAAGTGACGACAATCGGCGCCCGCCCCGAAATGGCGGGCGCCGGACGAAACGCATGGTCCTGACAGATATGGCAATCACAGCAGACGACGACACGCAGCGAGCGAAGGGCAGGTCTGCGCTGCTGCGTTCGCCGCAATTCTCCTCGCTCATCATCCTCATCGTGCTGCTCGTGGTTTTCGCCATCGCCGACGGCAACTTCCTGTCGCCGCTCAACATATCCAACATGATGGCGTTCCTGCCCGAGCTCGGCATCATCGCTCTCTGCATGACGCTGCTGCTGACGGCGGGCGAGTTCGATCTGTCGGTCGGCGCCGTGTTCGGCCTTGCGCCCGTCGTGGTGATGCTGCTGGTGCAGAATGGCGGTATCGACATCGGCGTCGCCCTCCTGGCCGGGCTTGTGCTGTGCATCGCGATCGGCGCCATCAACGGGCTGATCGTCACCAAGATCGGCATTTCCTCGTTCCTGGTCACGCTGTCGATGCTGCTCGTCGTGCGCGGCGCGGCGCTCTACATCACGCAGGGATTCCCCCTGAAGTCGTGGGACCAGCCCGGCTTCTTCGTCACGCTGCTTGCCGGCAGCTTCAATGTAGGCTCGTTCCGGTTCTACACCTCGCTCTGGTGGTTCATCGGCCTGTCGCTGCTGGCGATTTACATCCTGCGCTACGCCAAGCTCGGCAACTGGATCAGCGCCATCGGCAGCAACCGCAACGCAGCGGTGGCGCGCGGCGTGCCGGCCGACGCGGTCAAGATCTGGCTGTTCATCCTGACCTCGGTGGTGGCCGGGCTGGCCGGCATGATCAGCGCGTTCCGGATTTCGGCCGCCTCGCCGGTGGCCGGCACCGGCTACGAACTCGAAGTGATCGCCATGGTGGTGGTCGGCGGCACGGCGCTCACCGGCGGGCGCGGCACCATCCTCGGCACCATCGTCGGCGCGCTGATGCTGCGCGCCATCCGCAACGGCATCGTGCTGATCGGCGTGCCGGGCTTGGCATACAACATCTTCGTCGGCGTCATCATCCTCGCCATGCTCATCCTGCACGCTTTGCTGCAGAAGAACGCCGCAAGGAGCTGACGATGGAAGTGCTGCGTCTGCAAGACCTGCAAAAGTCCTTCGGCAACGTGCGTGCGCTGAAGAACGCCTCGTTCACCCTCAACGAAGGCGAGGTGGTTGCCCTGCTCGGCGACAATGGCGCCGGCAAGTCAACGCTGATCAAAGCGATCTCCGGCGTCTTCCCGGCCGACCACGGCGACATCTTCGTGCGCGGCGAGAAGGCATCGATCCGCTCGACGCGCGACGCGATGGACCTCGGCATCGAGACCATCCATCAGGACACATCGCTCGCGCCGGACCTCAGCATCGCGCGCAATCTTTTCCTGGGCCGGGAGCCGGTCAATTTCGGCTGGCTCGGCGTGTTCGCGCCGCTCGATCTCGCCAAGCTTCGCAACGCCGCCTCGGCGCTGCTGAAGCGGGTCGGCATTTCGAAAAAGCTCGATGCCGATGCACTGGTGAGCACGCTCTCGGGCGGTGAGCGGCAATCGATCGCGATCTCGCGCGCCATGCAGTTCGCCGCCAAGGTGATCATACTCGACGAGCCGACCAACAATCTTGGCGTCGAGGAAACCCACGGCGTGCTGCGCTTCGTCAAGGAGGTGCGCGACGCCGGCCACTCGGTGCTGCTCATCACCCACAACATCCACCACGTGTTCCAGGTCGCCGACCGCATCATCGTCATGCGCCGCGGCGAAATCGTCGCGGAACAGACGGTCGCCGACACCGACCTGTTGACGGTGGAAAGCATCATCACCGGCGCCGACATGTCGGCCTTGCTCAAGGAGGCGGGCAAAGTGAAGGACGTCGCATGGTAGAGCTTTACGGCAAGACGCTGTCGCGAAGGCAGGTGGCCGAGCGGTCCGGCATGCTGTCGCAGTTTGCCGGTGTGCGGCTTATGACGCTCGGCGACGGCGTGGAGCGCGGCATCCGGATGCTCGAGTTCCGCACCGGCTCCGGCCTGCGCTTCACGGCGCTGGTCGACCGGGCGCTTGATATCGCCGATTGCGACTTCCGGGGCCAGGCGATCGGCTGGCATTCGCCGAGCGGCTTTCGCCACCCCGGACTGCACGAGCATGAAGGGGAGGACGGTTTCGCCTTTGGCCGGTCGTTCTCGGGGCTGCTCGTCACCTGCGGCCTCGATCATATACTGGGCCGGCAAGACGTGCCGGCCGAAAGCTACAATTATCCCGGGCGCAAGCGGGTATTGCACTCGCTGCATGGCCGCATCGGCACCGTGCCGGCGCGGCTGACCGGCTACGGCGAGGCCTGGGACGGCGACCGCTGCGTGCTGTGGGCGGAAGGCATCGTCCAGCAGGCAACCGTGTTCGGCGAGGATCTCCATTTGCTGCGCCGCATCGAGGCCGATGTCGGCGGCAGCGAGATCCGCCTGTCGGACCGCGTCGTCAATCACGGTTTCAGCCGCACGCCGCATATGTATTTCTATCACGTCAATGTCAGCCATCCCTTGCTCGACGAGGGTTCGCGCTACCTGGCGCCGATCCGGGATGTCGTCTGGGCGGCGCACGCCGGCGAACGCTACGAGGCGCAGAAAGTCGGCTACCGAACCGTGCCGGCGCCGCAGCTGGGGTTCAGCGAGCAGGTCTGGGAGCACGAGCTTGGCTCCGATGCGGCGGGCGAGGTGCCGGTGGCCGTCGTCAATGACCACCTGGGCCTCGGCTTCGAGGTCGTTACCCGCAAGGATCAGCTGCCCTGCACCTATCAGTGGCAGAACTTCCAGGCCGGCCTATATGCGTTGGGAATCGAACCTTCGACGCATCATGTTCTGGGCAATCTCGCCGCGCGCGAACGGGGCGAGATGATCTGGCTGGACCATGGCGAAAGCCGCTCCTATGACGCCGTGTTCCGGGTGCTCGACGGTGCCGGCCAGATCGCCCAAGCGGAAGCGAGGATAGGGTCGATCGCCCGGCAGCCGCAACAGGATTACCCTGCGCCGTCGGGCGCTTTTGCGAGACTGCAGGCGTGACCGGCTTGAAACGCACGATCGGTTGCCGCGGCGGGCGGGAAGTGCGCCGGAATACGGAAGCAGGCGCGGCCCGGCCGGCCCCAGGCGGCCCTTGCGGAGCGCAGGCGGGAAAGCGGAGATGACGATGACGGCAAGCAGGAAGCGCGACTACAGCCTGGTCGGTGAAAGCACCAAGCGCGCCATTGAGACCGGATTGGCTTCGGCCGAATGGTATCACACCGATGTCCCGCGCAAGGCGATCAAGGAGTTGATGCAACGCTCCGACGGGCCGGCGATCCGCGACACGATCATCTGGGTCGCCGCGATCCTGGTGTCGGCCGCCGGCATCGTATGGTTCTGGGCCACGTGGTGGGTGGTGCCGTTCCTGTTCGTCTATGGCGTGCTTTACGGCTCGTCCAGCGACTCGCGCTGGCACGAATGCGGCCACGGTACCGCGTTCCGGACGCGCTGGATGAACGATGTCGTCTACCAGATCTCAAGCTTCATGCTGATGCGCAACCCCGTGCAATGGCGCTGGAGCCATGCCCGCCATCACACCGATACCATCATCGTCGGCCGCGATGCCGAAATCGCCGTCATGCGCCCCCCAGATCTGCTGCGGGCGGCGCTCGCCTTCACCGGTATTCTCGATTTCCGCTATTCGCTGCCGGCGCTGGTGCGCCAGGCGTTCGGCAAGCTGTCCAATGAAGAGAAGAGCTATATCCCCGAGATGGAGCAGCACAAGGCGGTGATCGCTGCGCGCTGGCATGTCGCCATCTATGCGGCGACAGTCGGGCTGGCGCTGTTCACGTGGTCGCTGCTGCCGCTGGTGCTGATCGGCCTGCCGCGCCTCTATGGCAGCTGGCACATGGTGCTGACAGGGTTGCTGCAGCATATCGGCCTGGCCGACAACGTGGTCGACCATCGGCTGAACACCCGCACCGTCTACATGAACCCGGTCAGCCGCTTCATCTACTGGAACATGAATTATCACGTCGAACACCACATGTTCCCGATGGTGCCCTATCATGCGCTGCCGAGGCTGCACGAGCTGATCAAGCACGACCTGCCGGTAGCGAACCCGTCGATGTGGCATGCCTATCGCGAGGTCTGGCCGGTGCTGCTGAAGCAGCTGCGGTACGAGGATTTTTATCTCAAGCGCGAATTGCCGCCGACAGCCAGACCCTATCGCGGCGAATTTCACCAGGTGGATATGTCGGCGGCGGCTGAATAGCCATAGCGGATGGTGCGGGAGCCGGAGATGGCCGACTGGATTGAAGCGTGCGCGGTCGATGACATCGAGGAAGAGGATGTCATCTGCTTCGATCCTCGCGGTTTGCCGCTCGCCCGATGACGAGCTCTTCGCCACCGACGGATATTGGACCCATGAGAAGGCGCATCTAGCCGAAGGGCTGGTGATCGACGACGTCATCGAATGCCTTGAAGCACATTGGCCGCTCTGCGACCGGCCAGGTCAAGGGCGCGCCGGTCTGCGTCAAGCTCGCGATCTATCCGATGAGAATCGAGGCCGGCAAGGTGATGATCCAGATCTGACGCGTGGTAACCGGTCCAGCACCGCGTTTAGCAAACTCAGAGTGACGTTTTCCTGAGCCGAAAGAGACAGACCGTCGCCGACGGGCGCGCCATGGAGGGTAAGCGCCAGCTGACCATGCTGCGCGTGCTGGTCATGGACGTGGCCGAGGGCCGCCGACCGGGCTGAGGTCGATCGTCTCGATGCCGCCGGAGTTGTGCTGAACCCTAGATCGCGATGCGGCCCCCAGCCTGTTCACCGTGCCGGGCTAGAATTTCTTCGAGATCGGCACCGCCGACTGTTTTCTAAGTTGGGCTTTCCGGCTCCACAAGACGGGCACCGACGCCGTCATTGCAGCGCCGGCTATGCCACGGTCACCGTGCCCAGACATATGTGCTTGGCCCTTTGACCCTGATCGACGAGGTCCTGATTCACTGCTGCTTCTGCTGATCAGCTTTGAGGTGCTGATTGTGCGGTTTGATCTGGCAGCGTTGATACTGGGCGCTACCGCGATCGAAGCGGAAGGACAGCGCCTACCGCAGCGGCAAAACGACCGCCTGAACAAGATCAGTGTGAGGGAAGGAGATGGGATTTATTGGTGCGCAGCGAGCGCGGCAAAGCTGCGCAGGTGATCGTGGCTGGAAAGCGTCGCTACAAAGGCTGTGCGTTGTCAGTTTGGAAGCCGACACGCGTCCGGCAGACGACGGTGATCTCGCTGGCTGACTGCGGCGCGGGATTATTATTGAACGACGGCAGGAAGTAGGCTCGGTGCCACGCCGTGCGTCCAGGACTCGGGTTGGAGTGGATTATGGTTCGGGGTGACCATAGCCGATCTGCGCAGCCTCGAACCTCCAGCGCTTGCCGCATGTTGGGCAGGGGTACAATTTTCACTTTCACGCTCGACCTGCTCCGCGTGTGCGTCAGGATGATGCTACACTCAAATTCTCACCACGGCTCAAGGTTCTCCTCGGCAGCGAGGCTTCATGCCGTAAGCGAGCCGCCCCGGGAATCTGATTTCAATTCCTTCGCAGCCGCAACGAGGCGCGGTCATTCCGGGCGGCTTTGATGAGCTCCATCACCTGCTCAGGCGTGATGCCGTTCTGCTGGGCAAAATGGAAGAGTTCGTTGCGTTCGTTGGACGAGACCCGGTTCCTGTCGCGAAAATCACGCTCGGTTTTGTTGTCCGTCATCATCTTCTCCTTTCAACCTCAATTCGCCGGCCCGAACCGCCCGCTGGAGCAAAACCCGAGACCGCCCAACGCGGAGGCTGATCGAGCCTCGCTAGGGCTGCTGCGAGTAGACGAAAGCTCCAACTGGCGAAAGCTGGGGGAGCTTGTCCAACGCCGGGGTGGGCTCGGTGCACGCCGTGGCATCGCTTCGGCGACTTTAACCACCCGCCCAGAACACGGATGGGAGCAGCCTCGGAAAGATCCGCCCACCAGGCAATGAAGCTACGCGAACACCGAGTTCCTCGTCCTGTAGCATCAGCAGACGCTCGTGGATGTCTTACCCGGCATTCTCGCCGGAATGATCGAAGTGGATGGCGAGGCCAAAGGCGAGCGCTCGCTCGGCGATCATATTGACAAGATGGCTTTCGCCGATCGACAGCGCCGGAACGGCCTCTTTCAACGCCTCGAGAGCGTGCCGTATCGACAAAAGACCCCGCCGCTTGCGGCTGCTCACATATTGATCGATCAGGGATTCCAGTGGCATCTGCCTGCCTCCGCTTCGGACAGGATCTCGTAGCGTGGCTGCGGAGCAACAGCATTCACATTGGTTAAGAGATGGCGGCGAACGCCATCATGCATGCCGCCAAAAACAGACGGCGGTGGGGCTGGCTGATTTACCCCGGGTTGGAGCGCTACCCTCGGGTAAGCATGGCACGACCGTCGCGCCGGGTTCGGACATTTTCGGTGCTACTGCTCCGGTACCGCGGAGGTTTGTGGATGGTTGCGTGCCGCCTCGGCGATTTCCGGAATGAATTTCGTCGCGGTGCAGCTTCGGTTTACATTGGCGCGGGCGGTAAATACCTCTTGCCCGCAGACTTGCGAAGCGAGCGCGATCGGCACGTGCACCGCCAGTGGCAACTCGGTCTCAGCCACTCCCAGATGTCTTGCAACCTGTTGCTTCACCTCCGGCCGGCCGAGCGAGACGTCAACGCCGACATCATCCTTGGCGGTCGGCGACGATCCTTGCGCCGGCAGTCGACCCTGCTTGGCTGTTTGCGACGAGTCGCCGGATTGCTGCGCGGGCTGACTTGTCTGCGCAGATGCCTCGACGCCCAAAGTCAGCGAGGCCGCCAGTCCCAAAAAAGCCCGGAGCCCCAAAGACGCAACCCGAAGTCCGAATGTGCTCATTGTCATGTTCCTCACCGTGCGGGGTTCAACCTGGCGCGCTCAGAGTTCGGTGTTGCTTCGGCCTCTTTCGAAGACAGGGATGTCTTCCTCCTCCTCATCATTGTCACCGGTTGGTATGTCCTCGGCGTAGCTGCGGGTCAGTTCCTCGGTTTCGCTTAAGCCGTCGATCGTCTCATTGGCGCGTGCCCCTTCATCATGACGACCGGTAATTTCGCTGCGGGGCCTTGCGCCGATCGGCTGGTCGACATCGTCGGCTCCCCCGAAACCTGGCTCCGCGCCGTGCCTGTCTTCGTGGCCCACGGGGCTGTCCAACACGGCGGCATCCTCCGGGCGAATGGGTTCATCATTGGCGAAGTCACTTCGTCTCGAATGCGAGGTCTCGTTTTGCTTTGGCATGTCAGGTCTCCTGTTCGTTTGGCAAATTCGACGACGCTGGTGCTTGCACGCCGGACTACCTGAGCGACGCACCCTTTAGAGCCTGCATCGACGACCGCTTGAAGGTTGCAGCGTCCCTGGGGGCGGAGGCAGTGCCAGAGGGTTGGCACAGACTCCACAGCGCCGCGAAGAACCAACGTCGTGGCCAGATCCACTCAGCCCTGAGAACCGCTCTTGCTCAGTTGCTGGGCATGTTTGAAATGCTGCCGGATGAGCCGGCGCGGTCTTTTTCGCATGGGCCGCCAAATGTTTTTCCTGACCGTTTTCCGCATAGGAGGTCATCAGCGTCAGGGCTTCCTGGTGCGCTGCAACCTGGGCGTCGACGTAGGCGTTATCGAACGCCCCGCTGCTGTCGTTGCTCAATGCTTCCAATTGGGCAGCATGCTTGCTTGTCATCTCCGGTGCCACTGCGACGTCGTCCTTCTTTGCCGCCGCAATGAGCCGCTTGGAAGAATTCGTGTGGTCCTTGATCATCATGCGAGCGAATTCCTTCACTCGTGATGTCTTCGATTTCCGCAGCGCCAACTCACTCGACTGGATCTCGAACATGTCTGAACTCGCAGCTGCTTTGACAAATTCCTGCGGGGACGTCGTCGCGGTCTGAGCCATTGCCCCCGGGCTGATGAGACCGATGGCGATCGCAGCCAAAAGCACTTTGACGAAATGCATGTTGTGCTCCCAACACGGCCGAGCTGCCGTTGTTCCCCTTTTTGTGACAATAAATACCGGGCGGCAGGCGTAGACCCCGAATGGCTCCTGCTCAGCGCTTTGATCATAGATCCGGCCGTATTGCAGGACCGGTGACTGCGCGGAGCTCAGCGCGGTTCTCCGACAAGGCACTATGATCGCAGAGCAGCCGACCGACTTCGTAAGCCCAGTGGATGCGCAGGAGTGCGCTGTTTGCCGACCCGTCGCCGTGGGTCACGCGTCGTGGCAGACCTGTCCGACAGGTCCATGAAAACTTCTGCAAAACTGCGATGATGATGGGCAAATAGGCCCAGCACCTAGCTTAGTATAATACGCGCCCGCTGGCCCGGCCGGCCGGCTTTTCGTTTGCCCTCGGAACCTGGTCAATTCGCACAGTTGCTCCCCTGCGATGGCGCGGGCCGCCTCGAATCTGAAATTCTGTCAATCGCCCGATGCGGCTGCTGCCCTCCCTGCCGCGAGCCGGAATGCATAACGATTGCGGATGTGGCTGTTAAAATAGACGCCCTTGGCAAAGGCAGCTTTGAACGCGGCAACGGCCTCAGCAGGTACGTCCAAAAACTCGTAATGCTTCCCGCTCGCTACAAACCAAACCGAGAGAACCCTGGTGTTCGGGTCATAGTCGAACTTGCGTATCGAAGTCGACGGCATGGTATGCCATCCAAACTCAGCCGGGTTGGATCGCCAGCTACAGGCTGAAACTGTATTCGAATATGTGGCCGCGCTTTTCGTCGGCAACCCTGATCCAGNGTCGAACTTGCGTATCGAAGTCGACGGCATGGTATGCCATCCAAACTCAGCCGGGTTGGATCGCCAGCTACAGGCTGAAACAGTATTCGAAGACGTGCCCGCGCTTCTCGTCGGCAACCCTGATCCAAATGGGTTCGCTGGTGCGCAGGGTGACGTCGCGCTCCGTCGCTTCCCGCGCCGCCCTGATCGGCGTTGTCGCGTGCACGATGTGGGTAGCCGTCACGGTATCGCCATCCATTTCCTCAACGTGGTATTTCGGCACTTGTGTTCCTAAGCGTCTAGTTCGAGAGGCTGATCGTGATCCGGATCGGCATGATAAGCGACCTGGCGAAAATCGCGCANGTTGGATCGCCAGCTACAGGCTGAAACTGTATTCGAATATGTGGCCGCGCTTTTCGTCGGCAACCCTGATCCAGATGGGCTCGGTGGTGCGCAGAGTGATGTCGCGCTCTGTCGCTTCCCGCGCCGCCCTGATCGGCGTTGTCGCGTTGACGATGTGGGTAGCCGTCACGGTATCGCCGTCCATTTCCTCAACGTGGTATTTCGGCACTTTTGTTCCTAGGCGTCTAGTTCGATAGGCTGATCGTGATCCGGATCGGAATGATAAGCGACCTGGCGAAAATCGCGCATGTCGATCTGTTGGCCGCAAACAGGGCAAGGCATGAAATGATCGAGCTCGCTCGCGGGCGGGCCTTCATGTCGGTGCCCAATTATTGGTCTGCCGAGATCCGATAGCCTGGTCATTATTNGTTCCTAAGCGTCTAGTTCGAGAGGCTGATCGTGATCCGGATCGGCATGATAAGCGACCTGGCGAAAATCGCGCATATCGATCTGTTGCCCGCAAACAGGGCAAGGGAGGAAATGCGCGAGTTCGCTCGCGGGCGGGCCTTCATGTCGGTGCCCAATTATTGGTCTGCCGAGATCCGATAGCCTGGTCATTATTTCCGCAGAGCCTTCGCTTCTCGCTCCAGCGTTTCGCGTTGGTTGCCGTGCTTCGCGATCAATTCCTTGACCTGCTGCGGGGTGATCCCGGCCTTGGCTGCGAAATACTCGACTTCATAATCCTCATCGGCCGAGACCCGGTCCCGATCGCGAAAGTCCCGCTTGCTCTTGTCGTCGGCCATATCGATTCCTCCTTCGCTCATCCCGCAACGCCGAGTTGACGTGTTTGTTGCACCCAAGAGGCTGATTTCCGGTTTCGGAACTATTTTAGCTCAATCTTATTGAATCGCCGGAGGGCGGATCAGTGCATGCGTTTGAAGTTCATCGAGCCGTTGATGCCGACCCTTGTGGAGAAGCAGATCGGAAGAGCACACGTCTGAACTCNCGACGGCTACCGATCGCAGATGATCATCGATGAAGACGGCACACGCATTTATACGCGCAACGGCCACGACTGGACTGCGAAATATCGCGACCTGGTGGGGGAGGCAAAGAGTCTTGGTGCCGAAAGCGCGATTGTCGACGGTGAGATCATCGTCTTGAACGAAGCTGGCCTTTCGGACTTCGGCGATCTGCGCAAAGCGATCACCCGCCGACAGCAAGACCTCTATTTCGTCGCCTTCGATCTATTGCACCTCAATGGGCACGATCTGCGCGACATGGCGCTTGAGGTGCGGCGCGAGATCCTGGCCAGCATGATCAAGCCCGGGCGGCGTATTCAGTTCAGCGAGCCTCTGCCCGGCGAAGCCAAGGCGATCCTCCACTTGCTCGACCAAGCCGGACTTGAAGGCATGGTGTCGAAGCGGAAGGACAGCAAATACCGCAGCGGTCCGTCAGCCAACTGGCTGAAGGCCAAGTGCTATGCGATCGACGAGTTCGATCTGCTCGGCGTCGAGCGTGAAGCGGGCAAGCCGGCTTTCGCTCTCATGGCCGAGCGGGGCACAGGGCGCTATGTCGGCAGCGCGTTCGTCACCTTGAACCGGGAAATGCGCGAGAGGCTATGGAAACGCGTCCAAGAGCACCCAGGCACGGCGCCCAAGGGCGTCATGAAGCGGCCTGCGACGCAATGGGTCAAGCCGGGGCTGATCGGCCGCGTAAAGCACCTGCGCGGCGAGGATGACCTGCGCCACGCCTCACTGCAGGACTTCCGAGAGGATGACACAGATGGCCGTGGCTAGGAAAGATCAGGAGCGCGCCACCTACGCGTGGATGTACGCCCAAGCGAGCAAGGATGGCAAGGAGACGTGCGGTGCCAGCCTACTGGGGAGAGCATGCCGACGCGTGGCTGCAGGGCTTTGACGGTGAGCCGGTGGCCGCCTTCGGCAAGACCAAGACTGTCAACGACGAAATGGAAGCCGAGGTCGACGAAGCTGCCGTCGAGCGCCCTGCTGGAACCTAACCGCTGGATCGAGCTTAGGCTTCATGAGCACACGCGGCGTCAACTTTCTCGATCGCTGGATCGGCAACAATTTCCCCGAAACGGCTAAAACCGACGCCGTTTCGGTAAGTGAGTACATACACAAATTGTATGCCGACGCTAAAGCCTTGACGATCGAGCGCGAAGAGATCGACGAAGAGGTTGATAGCCTATATCGGACGCTGGTCGATGCCGTCGTGCACTTTGCCCCAGGTGTTTCCGAATGAGCAAGCCGGCCGTCCTATTTTTGAACCAATGGATAAAAAAACACGATCTATCCGACGCCGGTGCGCCGAAAGAGCGAGCGGAGATCGAGCAGCTCGCAAAGCGCCTAATCGCCGACGCGGAGGCTGAGGGGATTGCGGAAAGCGAGCTGACCGAGGCGTTCGACGACAAGGAGGTCGACAGCCTTTATCGTACCCTCCTCGATGTTAATTCTGGGATACCGGAATGAGTGTTCCCGGCCTGAAGGTTCCGGACAGTTTGGGTGGCCGAGCAGTTGCCCACTGTGGCGAGGGGCGATCCGATCGCCACCAGCGAGTTGGCATAAGGTTCTCATGTAAGTGCGGGCGGCCGATTTGAATTCGGCCAACTGTGGCAGAAAAACAACTGCATCAATCGGCGCGCTCTGCTACCAAAAAGGTTAGTTACAGGAGATCACCTATGAAGAAGCTGCTTCTTGGTCTGTCGTTGTCTCTGCTGGCTTCGTCGGCGTATGCTGCCGATGCCATCGTTGCAGAAGCCGCGCCGGTCTTTAGCTGGACGGGTGGGTATGTCGGCCTACAGGCAGGCTATGCTTGGGGGAATGGCAACATAGACGAAATCGGTGGGCCGGGCTTTGTCGACACAGATCCCGACGGGTTCCTTGGTGGCGTCTACGCCGGTTACAACTATCAGATGTCCAATAACATTGTGATTGGCGCGGAGCTGGACGTCGTATATGCGAATGTTGATGGCAGCGGCCAAGTCTTCAGCGCTCCTGGTATCCCGATCCCGGGCGGCATCGCCACCGAAGAACTCAACTGGAGTGCGGCGGCAAGACTGCGCCTAGGATATGCCGTTGATCGCTTTCTTCCTTATATTGCGGGTGGCGTTGCGTTTGGCGATGTCGACATAAGTAATAATGGAGGCGGACCTTCGTTCGGAGATACATTCACAGGATGGACGATAGGCGTGGGCTTGGATTATGCCATGACCGACAATCTGCTGCTGCGAGGCGAGTATCGCTATACCGACTTCGGTACAGAATCCTTTGGTGGTCTGGTCAATGCCGACGTTGATCTGAAGACCAACGAGGTTCGCTTCGGCATCGCCTACAAGTTCTAATCCCCTGATGTCATAATAGCCTGTCGCTCACCGCGACGGGCTTTTTTGTGCAAGAACCGTTTGCGGCGATCCCCTCAACGGAGTTCGCTACCATGGTCAAGACGAAAACCCCTCACAACACGTTTCGCAGGAACAGCTCGCCCGCTTCAAGATCGAGGCGGAACGGCTGCACAAGGCAATCGTCGGCCCGATTGTCGCCGATCTGCGACAATCACCAGGCCGTGCAGGATCCGCATGAAGTGCTGCTCAAGAACGTGAACAATCACCGACAGGGATGCGCTATCCGATGGCCTCTTACAGGTCCGGCGTCGCTGCCTAGTGCTGGATAGGTGGAGTCCCGAGACCGGGGAAGGGCAGCACGTTGCCGCCCGTCCCCCGCCGGCGGCGCAGTTCAACCTCTCGATAGACGAGGATGCCCATCACCATTTCCGCGCTGGCGATTTCCGATCTCGATGGCAACGACTTGAGCTATTGGTGCAGTTGTCGCGTTTCCATGGTCGCAATGTGGCCGGCGATGGCTTCGATGCTATCGCCCAAATTCGCCAGTAACCCTGCGGACCTCTGCATAGGCTTGCTCTACAGCCGCGAAAACGTGTTGAGATGCAGACGCGACCTTTGGCCTTCTGCAAAGGCCACGGCATAGGATTCGAGCTTGAATGATCGGGTGAGTTCCTGGTCTTCCTCGATCACGCGGACAAACCACTCGCCACAGGGTTTGCCAACTTCGACACAAGGGCGTGCTTTGCGAATTGGAATTATGTCAGCCATGGCGTTGCCTCCCAGCAATCAGGCCAAGCGGAGATTAACGTCGTAAGCGGCCTACAACAAGAAAAGATTGGGCAGCAATACGAAGCTGAGGTGTGGGCCACAAATGGCCGGCGCCATGGGTTGGGGAACCTGGGTGGGCACCGGCCAAGAGCGGACAGGTCCGCCGCGATGCATACATCGCCGATTGGTGCCGCGGTGGTAATGGTGTGATCGCGGAAGCTACGCTTTAGCCTTAGCCGTCGGCCTTGCCTTGCCCGTTGCAGTTGCCGTGGGCTGCGGTGCCTTCCTACCCAGACCGATCGACTTCGCCATGGCAGACCGTGAGGCCGCATAGTTGGGAGCGACCATCGGATAAGTGGATGGCAAGTTCCACTTCGTTCGATACGCGTCAGGAGTGAGACCGAAATCCACGCGCAGATGTCGCCGAAGGGTTTTGAACCGCTTACCATCTTCAAGACAGATGATGTAATCGGGAAATACTGACCTTTTTGGATTTACCGCAGGCACTGGTTCTTCGGTCGCGGCAGCCACGCGATGGCCAATCCCAGACAGCGACCCGTGCACTGAGGCTATCAGGTCCGCCAAGCCCGCGACCGGCACGGGATTGTTGCTGACGTACGCGGATACCACATCCGCCGTGAGTTCAACCAGTTCAGCGGCGTGGTCGGGGGCGTCGGTCATGGTGTGAGTCCTCGAATTTGAGAACGATCTATTATAGCTGCTGCCGCAGCTGCGCAACTCGAGGCCCGATGATGGGCCGCTTCCCTCGTAAGCACCAATCCTATTGAGCCTGTGTTTGCCGATGGGGAAAGGACCATCGGAAGCAGTGCCAGACTTATCACAGGTTAAGTCGGTCCGGTGTTTATGATATAAGGTCGGGCATCATTCGCGTTCTGCTGGCCGCGGGTGACTGAGAGACCATAGCGCTCCCGCCCAAACGGAGAGCCGACATGCTTTATCAAAGCCCCTTAACCGCCAAGTTCCATCGTGCCTTCACCCTCACGTCAGGTGAGCGTCAAGCTCTCGACGCGGTAAGAATAAGGATCGTTGCGATTGGCGCAAACCAGAACTTGGTCCGGGAAGGCGACCAGCCGTCCCGGTGCATAATGGTCCTGGCTGGCTTAGCCAGCACCTCGAAGGTAACAGGAGACGGGAAGCGTCAGGTCACTGCTTATCATGTGCCTGGCGACATGCCCGATCTGTTGAGCCTGCACCTCGATCTGTTGGATAGCGACGTTCGAACGGTGAGCGCTTGCAGTGTTGGCTTCATAGATCACTCGGCTATCCGGCTGCTCTGCGAACGCCACCCCAGGCTGGCGGCAAATCTTTGGCGAACGACACTGGTTGATGCATCGATTTTTCGCGAATGGGTGGTCAATGTCGGGAAGCGCCAAGCGCTTGGCCGAGTGGCCCACCTTCTCTGTGAAATCATGCTACGTATGGAAGATGCCGGACTTGCGTCCGATCAAACCTGCGCTTTTGGTGTGACTCAAGCTGATCTTGGCGAGGCGACAGGGCTGTCGGCAGTCCACATCAACCGCACGCTCAAGTCTCTTCGGGAGAAGCACCTTACATCACTTGTGAATGGCCAATTGACCATCCATGATTGGGAAGGACTGGCCTTTCTTGCTGAGTTCCGGCACGATTACCTGCACTCAGCAAGGAAACAATAAAACGGCCGAGTTCATGTCAATGCACTGATTGCTCCAGGGAAAAATCGCCAGAAATGCGGATTGGCTCCAAGGGTAGCCGGACCACTTGTTGGCCTTCGCTGGCCATCAGCGGTGCGATCGCCCCCCAACATGGTCAATGCTTTGATGGCGCGTCGAAGCGTTAGCGCAAGGGGTTCACTTGCGCGCAGAGTGCATTCGGATGCTTACCGGCCCACATGGGCGTTGACTGTCCGTATGGCCGTCTGCGTAGCACCATCCATCCCCTCAACGTGATACTTCGGCACTACAGGGTTTCCACCTCTCTTCATGGCTTTCGATTGGCCGCGCGATCGACCAATTTGTGGGCTCAGCCGCATCAATTCGAGCCCCGCTATTGGCTAGCGACTGTGGAAGAGGTTCCTGGGGCACGCCATGCCGGCGCCCAAGGGAGTAAATCTCGGCGACGCAATGGGTCAAGCCCGGGGCTCATGCGTCGCTGCAGATTTCGGGAGGACGGCGGATATTCGCTTTTCTCCGACCGAAAGCGTGCCAAGGGACGTCGCCAGCTAAACAGCAACCGGCGTTGACGCTTGGGAGCGCCTGGCAGCGTTCACGGTGGCCTGTATGGGCGCTCGACATTTCGCGAGTGGCATGTGTTGCGAGCTTGTTGCAGATCATGTTCGCACCATGCAACGGCAAAACGCCTCATCGAGCGCTATGGAAAAGCCGCATTGTCAGTTCGGTCGAGCGAGCGCTTTTCTGCACGAGTTGTGACAGGGGAGGGCCTGTCAGGCTTGGAATTCACAAGCTGCAACGCAATTGAGGAAGAAGCCGAAAGGGTGCAAGACCAGATCGATTTCTTGCAGCCAAACTCGGCTCTGGTGTGGTTCAATCCTGTTTGCATCATCGCGGATCAGCGGTCGGACTGTCGAGAACTGAACTGCGCGATCTCAGCCGGTGGGCTTCGAACCAAAACATGCGGACCACCGCGGACGGGGACAGTCGGTCCCGCGTCCCGTCCTGCGGCCGGCGCTATGCTGACGCTCCTACGGCTGTCCTGCTCACCGCCCGCGGCGGGGGGCGAATTTCCTCCGTCCTGCGCGTGACAATTGTCCGCTGTTGCGGCCGCGCGCAGGACTGCGGCTTATGCGCCGTTCTTTCTTGAGCGCCGACGGTCGCCGGCGCGGTGCTTGGGCATGGAACCGAATCCCAGGCAGCGTATTGACATGTATCCGAGTTCCTCATGTCCGAGTAGACGGCACTCTCAACAAGCGCAAGGGCCGAATGTTTCTCGATTACCTGCGCAACGGCCAGGGCTCCACTGCAATCTGCCCCTGTCGACTCGGGCACGCACGGGGGCGTTGTGCGCGGTGCCTGTCAGCTGGGATGAGTTGCCCACCTGCGAAAAACGCCAACGGCTTCGATGTCTTCGCCGCCGCCGCGCGGGCTCAGTTGCGCGAAGCCTGGGAAGGTTATTTCGACGTCGCACAAACGCTTACCGACCGCATTCGGCACGCAGTCCGGCAGCAATAACCATAGGTCAGCGACACTACTGATTGGCGCGGACCGCCTTTGCCCCGAGTTCAGGAGCGTCCCCTTCGAGGCCTGGGCTATGCCTCTAGAGTGAGAGTACGGACCGGTTTGCCGTGACGGGTTGAGAGCTGGAGGAGAGGCCTCCGGCGCCCGTCGCGGAGAAACCCGATGTCCAGACATTACGCTCGCGCCGGCGCCGACCGGACAAGCCTCTATGATGATATCACCAACAAGATCATCGCCGAGCTGGAGGCTGGGCGCTTTCCCTGGGTGCCCTGGGGCACGGCGGCGGCGCAAGCACCCCTCGCCATGCCGGCCAATGCCGCCTCTGGCCGTGCCTATTCGGGGATCAACGTGCTGATCCTGTGGGGTGCGGTCGTCGAGCATGGCTTTCCCGTCCAGGGCTGGCTGACTTTCCGCCAGGCGCTATCGCTGGGCGGCCATGTCCGCAAGGGCGAACACGGGACCACCGTCGTCTATTCTGACCGCTTCATCCCTGACGACGAGAAGAAACGCGCGCGGGAGACCGGCGAGGCAGCACGGGCCATACAGTTTCTGAAGCGCTTCACCGTCTTCAACGTCGCGCAATGCGAAAATCTGCCCGACGATCTGGCGATGTTTCCGCCCGCACCAGAGCCCGGACTGATCGAACCGGCCGTAGAGGCACTAATCAAGGCGACAGGGATCGATTTCCGCATCGGCGGCAATAGCGCCTATTATGTGCCGGCGCACGACTACGTGCAGGTGCCGCCTCCGCAGGCGTATTTCGAGACCATTGACTGGCACCGCACCGCCCTGCACGAGCTTGGCCATGCGACCGGCCATCCCTCCCGCGTCGGCCGTGACCTCGGCGGCGCCTTCGGCACAAAGCGATATGCTTTTGAGGAACTGGTCGCCGAAATGAACGCAGCCTTCTGCTGCGCCTCGCTAGGTATTGTGCCGACCGTGCGCCACGCCGATTACCTGGGCTCCTGGCTCGATGTCCTGCGCGAAGACAACCGCGCCATCGTGCGTGCCGCCTCCCAGGCCAGCAGGGCAGCCGACTGGTTGCTCGCCTTCCTTCCGCAACCTGACAACGGAACCAGGGCAGGACCCGGCAACGTCGATGAGGTCGAAATCGAGAAGAGGGCGGCATGATCGTTCTCACCGAGGAACTGCGCGTGCCTGCTCGCCAATAGCCGCGATCGCGACGCCGAACACGTACCGGTGGTGAAGCTCTTCAAATCAACTCGGCGAAGGAATTTGGCTCGGAACCGCGCTCGAGATGACGTCGATCCGGCTACCTTTCGGCATCGGCATCGAGCGGGACATGCTCTTTGGCACCGACCTGCCGATTTCCGTCTGGGCAGAGGCCGTCCGCCGGGGCGGAGCCTTCGCGACGCCGAACGCAACTCGACCATGCCGGCCAATCTGGCCGAGACGGCGAGTGAGATCTAGCTTGTAATCCGCAAGCCGCAGATGCGCAGTCGTGTCTGCGGCCCTGTCCCACCTCTGGATCTTCGGTGCGGCTCAGTCCTCAGAGTGAGAGGGCTGCGCCCGTCTTTTTTGACGGGTTTGGAGGTCGAGAGAGTCTCGGTCGCCCCGTCGCGGAGATAATCTCATGACTACGCCCAAGCAGAAGATCACCCTCAACGCTTCACGTGACATCCCCTTCGACAAGCTGATGCTGAGTCAGTCCAATGTCCGGCGCATCAAGCGCGGGGAAACCATAGAGGACCTCGCCGCGTCTATCGCACGGCGCGGCCTGCTCCAGAGCCTCAACGTCCGGCCAGTATTGGACGGCGAGGGCAACGAGACCGGCATGTTCGAGGTGCCGGCTGGCGGGCGCCGCTATCGCGCGCTGGAACTGCTGGTCAAGCACAAGCGCATGATCAAGACCGAGCCAGTTCCCTGCGTCATAAGCGACGCCCACAGCGCGGTCCCGATCGAGGAGGACTCGCTGGCCGAGAATTTTCAGCGCGAAGATTTACATCCGCTCGACATGTTTCGCGCCTTCCAGACACTTCATGACCAGGGCGCGAGCCATGAGGAGATTGCCGCACGCTTCTTCGTCTCCGCAACATTCGTGCAGCAGCGCCTCAGGCTGGCCAGGGTTTCGGCCAAGCTGCAGGAGATTTACGAGCAGGATGGCATGAAGCTCGAGCAGCTCATGGCGTTCACCGTGACCGACGATCACGCCCGTCAGGAGCAGGTCTGGGAGGCGCTCGAAAACTCCTGGTCGAAGGAGCCGCAGCAGATCCGGCGCCTGCTGACGGAGACCACTGTGCGGGCAAGCGATCGCCGGGCGCTGTTCGTCGGTGTCGACGCGTATGTCGCTGCCGGCGGCGTGGTGCTGCGCGACCTGTTCGAGGCCGACAATGGCGGCTGGCTGCAGGACCCCGCTCTGCTCGACCGCTTGGTCGGCGATAGGCTGAAGTCGATCGCCGACGAGATCGCGGCGGAGGGCTGGAAGTGGATCGTGGTCGATGCCGATCTGCCCTACGGGTACAATCACGGTCTGCGGGCAATCGCTGGCACCCCCGTCGGTCTGACCGACGCGGAGCGGGCGGAACGCGAAGCCCTGCGGGCGGAGTACGACCGGCTGGAAGCCGAGTATGGCGAATCCGACGAACTCCCCGACGATGTCGATCAGCGCCTCGGTCACATCGAGACCGCGCTTGAGGCCTTCGAGAGCCGGCCGATGCACTACGATGGGGCCGAGATCGCCCGCGCCGGTGTGTTCATCAGCATCGATCGTGATGGCGATCTCGTCGTCGATCGGGGCCATGTGCGCCCCGAGGACGAAGCGATGCAGGCGGTCGACGGCCACTCGGCCGAGCCAGGTTGCGCCACCGAGAACGAAGACAGCAGACACAATCCTTCGGCCCGCGCCATTATCACCATCGGCGCGCAGGCGTCCGAGCCTGAGGAGGATGACGGCGACACCATCAAGCCGCTACCCGAGCGCCTGGTCATCGAACTTACTGCCCATCGCACGTTGGCGCTGCGCAATGCAGTGGCCGAGAACCAGCATGTGGCCATCACGGCGCTCTTGCACCGGCTCGTCCTCGACACCTTCGGTCAGCGTTCCGCCATCGGCTGCGTCGAGGCCTTCGTCCGACATGTCCACTTGCCGTGGCAGGACGTCGGTCTCAAGGACAGCCCTGCGGCCAAGGCCGTCCATGAGCGCCATGAGGCATGGAAGAGCGACATTCCACTGGATGACGACGAGGCCCTATGGGCGTGGCTCGACGGACTCGATGAAGCAAGCCGGCAGACGCTGCTGGCGCATTGCGTCAGCTATGGGATCAACGCCTTGTTCGAACGACCCAATCCCTACGGCAGCGGCGTTTCCCAGCATGGACTCGATCAGCGCCGGCGTGAAGCCGATCGGTTGTCCCGTGCCACCGGGCTTGACATGGTAGATGCCGGCTGGCGGCCGACGGTGGATAACTATCTCGGTCGCGTCACCAAGTCCCGCATTCTCGAAGCCGTGCGCCAAGGCGCCGGCGACCAGGCCGCCCAGCTTATCGACCATCTCAAGAAGGCCGACATGGCCAAAGAGGCCGAGCGCCTCCTGGCCGATAGTGGCTGGCTACCCGAACCGCTCCGCCTTCGCGGCAATGACGCCGCCTGGCCGAATGTGGGCGAGGAAGCTGACCTCCCCGAATTCCTGGCCGGTGATGACGAGGCCGGCTCGGCCACCCATGAGACTGCCGCACACGCGGTCGCCGCCGGATAGCACCGTCGGCGGAGTGGCGCGGGTCGCTCGGCCCTTTCTTCTTCACTACGAGTTCACGCCGTTCGCTCATCTTGCCGACGGCAATCCCTATGATGCCTACCTGCCGCCCGATCCCGACAGCGCCAATGGTTTCCTACAGAAGTCGGGGCCTGACGGCGGAATATGATCGAGATCGGTTGATACCGGCAAGCGCTCCACCTCATGGCGGGGCGCTTGTTTCATTTTGGCTTCGGTGGAGGCCAGAGAGGGAGAGGCGAGCCGGGATGGTTTTGAATCCGCACGGTCCAGAGAGAGCGCCGCGCGGCTCGATCCTGTCCCCGCTCTCCCGAGGTTCACACCATGTACATGATCTCGCCCGCTGTGGCAGTTCCCGCAGCCGCGCCGCTCCCGCTCTCTCAAACCGGTGCAGCCGGCGCTATCTTCGCCGCCGCCGGCCTTCTGCTTCCCCATCTCGAGCGCGGCGACAGCATCGACGCGCCAAAGCTGCGCGCGGCGATGGAAGCCGCATTCGGCGCCTCCGACGCCGCCGGCGCCTGGGACTGGAAGCAGGCCTACGATGCCTGCGAGGCTGCGACGGTCCTTTTCCTGCGCAAGTACGGAAAGGCGTTGTTCCGCAAGGCCGCGTCTCCGGCTCTCCGGCTGTCAGCATTGTCGAAGATCGCCCGGCTCATGCCGACGCATACCCGCCGATCCGAAGAAGCACAGACCTTCCAGCAGTTCTCGACGCCGATTCCGCTCGGCATGGTCGCCGCAACGGCCGCTGCCATCACGCCGGCCGACCGTGTGCTGGAGCCTTCCGCCGGCACCGGGCTGCTCGCCATCCTGGCCGAGATAGCCGGCGCCTCGCTCATTCTCAACGAGCTTGCCGAAACCCGCGCGGCACTTCTCTCCGGCCTCTTTCCGGCCGTCTGCGCCAGCCGCTTCGACGCCGCCCAGATCGACGACCATCTCTATCCCGGCGCCGTGCCGAGCGTGGTGCTGATGAACCCGCCCTTTTCGGTCATGGCCAACGTCGAGGGCCGCATGGGCGACGCGGCCTGGCGGCACATCGCCTCGGCCCTGGCGCGCCTTGCGCCCGGCGGGCGGCTGGTGACGATTACCGGTGCGAACTTCGCGCCCGACCACCCGGCCTGGACCGCCGCCTTTACTCGCCTGCAGGAACGTGGCCGCATCGTCTTCTCCGCCGCCATCGACGGCTCGGCCTATGCCAAGCATGGCACGACCTTTCCGACACGCCTCACCGTCATCGACCGGGTGCCGGCGGACGATCCGGACGTGTTCCCGGCAGATCAGGGCGTTGCCCCGGATGCCGCGACGCTGATCGCATGGGTCGGCGAGCATGTGCCGGCACGGCTGCCGGTCACCATACCCGCAGGTGCAACTCCCACATCGTCGTCGGCCGCACCCCGCACAGTGCGCGGCTATCTTGGTCCCACGGCAAGAATAACACCGCGGCCACCGCTCACTGATCCCGATGCCGTTGAGCTCGCCTATGAGGTGCTCGACTGGAAGGCCGCCGAGGGCGGCCACATCAGCGACGCCATCTACGAGGACTACGCGCTTCAGGCGATCCGCATTCCCGGCGCGCAGCCGCACCCCACCCAACTCGTGCAATCGGCGGCCATGGCCTCGGTCGCGCCGCCGAAGCCGAGTTATCGGCCGCGCCTGCCGAAGAACGTCCTTGACCTGCTCTCGGACGCGCAGCTCGAGACCGTCATCTATGCGGGCGATGCTCACGCCGAGTATCTCGCCGGCGCCTGGACGCTCGACGATACCTTTGACGTAATTAGCGCGGCGGCAGATGACGCGGCGCGGGCCGTGCGCTTCCGGCAAGGCTTCATGATCGGCGACGGTACCGGTGTAGGCAAGGGCCGCGAGTCCGCCGCCGTAATCCTAGACAATTGGATGCAGGGCCGTCGCAAGGCCGTCTGGATCTCCAAGTCAGACAAGCTCATCGAGGATGCGCAGCGCGACTGGTCCGCGCTCGGCATGGAGCGCTTGCTGGTCACCCCGCTCTCCCGCTTCCCGCAGGGCAGGCCGATCACGCTGGCCGACGGCATCCTGTTCACCACCTATGCCACGCTGCGGTCCGACGATCGCGGCGAGAGGCTTTCGCGGGTCAAGCAGATCGTCGAATG
The DNA here is from genome assembly GCF_000503155.1 of Mesorhizobium sp. LSJC285A00. Lineage (NCBI taxonomy): Bacteria > Pseudomonadati > Pseudomonadota > Alphaproteobacteria > Hyphomicrobiales > Phyllobacteriaceae > Mesorhizobium > Mesorhizobium sp. LSJC285A00. The sequence continues at coordinate 49,847 of NZ_AYVK01000052.1, read as the reverse complement.
GTTGGGTCCGGATTTCGATGGGGTCATCATCTTCGACGAGGCGCACGCCATGCAAAATGCCGGTGGCGGCAAGAGCGAACGCGGCGACGCCGCTCCCTCCCAGCAAGGCCGTGCCGGCCTGAGGCTACAGCACGCCCTGCCGAATGCCCGCATCGTCTATGTGTCGGCGACTGGCGCCACCACCGTGCACAATCTCGCCTATGCCCAGCGGCTCGGCCTCTGGGGCGGCGAGCATTTTCCATTCTCGACCCGCGCCGAGTTCGTCGAGGCGATCGAGGCTGGCGGCGTGGCGGCGATGGAAGTACTGGCACGCGACCTCAGGGCACTTGGCCTCTATACCGCCCGCTCGCTCTCTTTCAACGGTGTCGAATACGAACTGCTCGAGCATGAGCTGACGCCCGAACAGGTCCGCATCTATGACGCGTACGCTGGGGCCTTCGGCGTCATCCACAACAATCTCGATGCTGCGATGCAGGCGGCCAACATCACCGGCAGCACCGGCACGCTCAATGCCCAGGCCAAGTCGACCGCGCGCAGCGCCTTTGAAAGCGCCAAGCAGCGCTTCTTCGGCCATTTGTTGACCAGCATGAAGACACCGACCCTGATCAAATCCATCACCGGCGATCTGGAGGAGGGCCATGCGGCCGTTGTCCAGATCGTCTCGACGGGTGAGGCGCTCATGGAGCGGCGGCTGGCCGAGTTGCCGACCGAGGAATGGAACGATGTTCGCGTCGACATCACGCCGCGCGAATACGTCCTCGACTACCTCGCTCATTCCTTCCCGGTGCAGCTCTACGAGCCCTTCACGGATTCGGAGGGCAATCTGTCGTCGCGCCCGGTCTACCGCGATGGCCAGCCGGTCGAGAGCCGCGAGGCGGTCGCCCGGCGCGACGAGCTGATCGCGAAACTCGCCAGCTTGACGCCTGTCCCCGGTGCGCTCGACCAGATCGTCCAACATTTCGGCGCGGACCTCGTCGCCGAAGTCACTGGCCGCTCGCGCCGCATCGTGCGCAAGCGCGACCGCCTGGTCGTCGAGCACCGAGCAGGGTCGGCAAATCTGGCCGAGGCGCAGTCCTTCATGGACGATCAGAAGCGCGTTCTGGTGTTTTCCGACGCCGGCGGGACGGGTCGTTCCTACCATGCCGAACTCTTGGCACGGAACACGCGGCTGCGTGTGCATTATCTGCTCGAAGCCGGGTGGAAGGCCGACACCGCCATCCAGGGCCTGGGCCGCACGCATCGGACCAATCAGGCGCAGCCGCCGCTGTTCCGGCCGATCTCGACCAATGTGAAGGCGGAAAAGCGCTTCCTCTCGACGATCGCCCGCCGTCTCGACACGTTGGGCGCAATCACGCGCGGCCAGCGCCAGACCGGTGGCCAAGGGCTGTTCCGGCCAGAGGACAATCTTGAAAGCCACTATGCCGGCGATGCCTTGCGGCAGCTCTATCTCCTGATCGTACGCGGCAAGGTCGAGGGCTGCACACTCCAGCGTTTCGAGGCGGCGACCGGTCTCAAGCTGATGGACAACAACGGCATCAAGGACGAGTTGCCGCCGATCACCACCTTCCTCAATCGCCTGTTGGCGCTGACCATCGAAGTGCAGGGCGTGCTGTTCGGCGCCTTCGAGCAGCTTCTGGCCGCTCGGATCGGTGGCGCCATCGCCTCGGGCACCTATGACACCGGGCTGGAGACCCTGCGGGCCGAGAGCTTCGTCATCACCGACCGGCAGGTCATCTACGCCCATCCGCGCACCGGCGCCGAAACGCGGCTGCTGACGATCACCCAGCGCAAGCGCAATCGGCCCGTCATGCTCGATGCGGCGCTCCATCACCTTCGCGATTTGCGCGCCATCCTACTGATCAACGAGCAATCTGGCCGCGCCGCCGTGCAGATCCCAACCACCAGCATCATGCTCGACGACGGCGAGATCGAGCGGCGGGTCCGCCTGATCCGGCCAATGGAAGGCCAGAACATGCCGCTCAAGGCTATGGGCGAAACCCGCTGGGTCGAGGCCCACCGTGAAGCTTTCGCTGCAGGATGGAATGCGGAGGTCGCCGAGACTCCCGAGTTTGCCGATGCCGTGCTGCACATGGTGACGGGCCTGTTGTTGCCGATCTGGAAGCGTCTGCCAAACGAGTCGACCCGCGTTTTTCGACTTCAGACCGACGAGGGCGAGCGCATAATTGGTCGCCTTGTCACGCCGGCCTGGGCCGCCAACGCCACGGCGACAGGCGTCGCATCGCTATCGCCCGAGCAGGCGCTCGCGGCGCTGATCGACGGGCGGACGATCCTTGATCTCGCCGAGGGTCTCCAGCTTCGCCGCAGCCGCGTCATGGGCGCGTGGCGCATCGAACTGTCGGGCTTCACCGACACGATGCGGGAGCGCCTCACCGCCTACGGTCTCTTCCACGAGATCATTTCGTGGAAGCTCAGGATGTTCGTGCCGATCGACGCCAACGGGCTCGCCGTGCTGGAGCGCGTGCTCGACCGCTTCCCAATCGAGCGGGTCAGTGAGCGGGAGGCTGCATGATTCCGCGTCACGCTGCATCCGACCTCGCACACCGCCTCGCCGAACATGCCGAGGCGGTGTGCCGCCACTACCTCTCCAATGGCCGTCGCCAGGGCAACTATTGGAGCGTCGGCGACGTCCGCAATGCGCCGGGCCGCTCGATGTTCGTGCGTCTGCAGCCATCCCCGAAGGGACCGCCAGGCAAATGGACCGACGCCGCTACCGGCGAGCATGGCGACCTGCTCGACGTCATCCGCGAATCCCTCGGACTGGTCAACTTCCGGGACGTCGCCGATGAGGCGCGCCTGTTTCTCGCTATGCCAGATGCCATGCCACCCCGACCGGCCGCGCCGATCACGCAGGTCCCCATTGGATCTCCGGAAGCGGCTCGCCGACTGGTCGCCATGTCGAAGCCCATTATCGGCACCCTCGTGGAAACCTATTTGCGTGGACGTGGCATTGCGACTTTGTCCGGCACCGGATCGCTGCGGTTCCATCCGCGCTGCTACTACCGGCCCGGCGGTCATGGACCGACCGAGACCTTGCCGGCAATGATTGCCGCCGTTACCAACTTGGATGGACATCTGACCGGCGCGCACCGCACCTGGCTCGCACCGGATGGCACCGGCAAGGCACCGGTCGACACGCCGCGTCGGGCAATGGGTGACCTTCTCGGTAACGCCGTCCGCTTCGGCGTACCCGGCAGCGTCATGGCGGCAGGCGAAGGCATCGAGACGACGCTATCGCTCAGATGCGCCTTGCCCGATATGGCGATGGCTGCGGCACTCTCAGCAGCCCATCTTGCCGCCATCCTGTTCCCGCCGACCCTGCGCCGGCTCTATGTCATCCGCGACAACGATCCGGCCGGTGACGGTGCCCGAGACAACCTGCTAGAGCGCGCTACGGACGCCGGAATCGAGGCAATCGTGCTGTCGCCGGTGACGGAGGACTTCAACGAAGACCTCCGCCATTTCGGACTTGTCGACTTCCGGTCCTCGATTGCGGATCAGCTCATGCGCAAAGATCGTATCCGCTACCTGACACAGGCGGCATGAGCCGTGAGGGGAAGCGCGCGGCGCACGGTGCCGGTGCGGCGCAATGGATGCGTAGCCCGCCGGCAGAGAACCGCGACCCGGCCTTCGAGAGGGCGATCGGGCCACGAACTGGCCGGCCAGGCAATGGCGGCGGCCGACTATTTTCCGGCGACGCACGACCACTCGCGAATGGCAGGGATCGGGCGCGACGCCTTTCCATCGCGATGCAAAATAGCCGGCCGCCGCCATCCTCCGCTGCGCTCCGGCCCTCCGCTTCGCTTGGGGTGTCGGGCCAACCCGCCCGTGGGCTCTCGTCGCCATGAAGGCCGCGAGGGTCGCGGTCAAACCGACGGGAGCATCCCCATGAGCGAGCACGACGACATTGAACCGCACCACGCCGCTTCTGCGACCGATCACATCCTCACCGAACTCCAGCTCTATGGCTGGCGACCATTTGCGGACGAGCCCGATCCGCGACCGCTCCCCGGTGGCGACCAAGTGGCCGGAGCCGTGGCCGACATCTTTGACGCCCTCATCGGCACCCTCGCCGACACGCGCCTCGAACCCGACCTTGATGACCTGCTCTGGTCCGTCACCAATGTCTTCCACCGAGCTGTACAACGGATCGAGCGGCAACTGGACGACAATGAGCAGGCCCAGCGCCGCCTGCAGCGCGAGCAGGACGGAAGCGAGATCAAGGCGGTTGAACTCGAGACACTCACCGCCCAGGGCCAGACCATGATCGAACGGCGCGACGCCTTCGAGTTGATGCGTGACCAGGCCGCCGAACACTACGATCAGTACACCGGTTCTGCCTGGCGACCGCGCACGGGGTCGATGGTAAACCACCACCATCTCACCGCCGCAATGATCGATAGCCGCGACTTCCTCGCGGCCAGGCGGCGCGCGGAAGCCGACGTCATGTTGCCCGCTGGCTCCAAGATCGCCTTCTCCGGCGGCGATACCGCCGATCACGAGCTGATCTGGGCAAAGCTCGACCAAATCCGTGCCAAGCACCCCGACATGGTGTTGATGCACGGCGGATCACGCAAAGGCGCCGAAAAGATCGCCGCCGGCTGGGCCGATCATCGCAAGGTGCCGCAGGTCGCCTTCAAGCCCGACTGGAGCAGACACGCCAAGGCCGCTCCCTTTAAGCGCAACGACCAGATGTTGGCGGTCATGCCGATCGGCGTCATCATCTTTCCCGGCACCGGCATTCAGGAGAACCTCGCCGACAAGGCCCGCAAGCTCGGCATCCCGGTCTATCGATTAGGCGGCTCGTGAGCGCCCCCTTTGACCCTAGATCTTAGTCCAGGTTGGTCACCGCTATTCCACAATCTCACCGATGTGGAGGTATGTCTTTCACGACGCGAACGGCGGCTTCGCGCCTCATGACAGTCGGTTCCCCGGTTCAGTCCATTCACCAAAAGCGGGCGTCGCCAAACGGCCAGCCCTCAGGCTGTTATGTTCGCGGCAAATGCTCAGCTGGGCCGAATGGATGAGGCGCGACGATACCAGGCAAAATTCTGGGCACTCCGCCGGACGTCACGAGTCCTCGATGCGCAGGCCGATCTTTCCCGCTGCATGTTCCTGCACGCGTTCGGAAACGCAGATCCTGCCAGGCTCGGCGATCCTCTCCAGACGCGCGGCGATGTTGACCCCCGCGCCCAAGACGTGACCGTCCTGTTCGATGATGTCGCCGACGGCAATACAGGGATCGAGGTGGTCACGTTGATGGCTGTTCAAGCGCTCGAGGGCACCTTCTTCGTCAGCGCCCATCAGTTGACTGTACCCGGCGAGGTCAGCCGCAAGGATCGCCGAGAGCTTGCGCTCGACCCGACCGATTTCCATCCAGTCCCTCTGCAAGGCGTCAGGATCATATTTGCCCAGGTCAAGCGATCCAAGTCCGCTCTTCCGGTTTTCTTTGGGATCGCGTCAACCATGTCGGGCGCACCCGTTCGTACGGAGCAACTGGCGCTCCGCACGAGGGACAGGGCAACTCACTGGTGACTGGGTGCGTGCCTGACGAAGCTCTTCGTTTCGGCTGAGATAAATGCTCTCACTTACGGAACATCGCAGGTTCGTCGAAGTTGGAAAGCTACGGAGGACGTGCACATGAACAGTGTNTTCGCTTTGGATGCTGCCAGTGGCCTTGAGCGGCTTTCATCGTCCTTGAAACAGAAGCCCTTTAGCCAAGTCCTTGATGACGTGCAGTCCTTCGGCCGGCAAAATCCCGGTGTCCTGCTTGCGGGATCGGTGTTGGCCGGATTGGCTCTCGGGCGGTTCATCAAGGCTTCTCCGCCGGCAACGCCCGATTCTGAGGCCGCTCCGGGAGGCCTCAGATCACACACCGATCAGCCACAGGGTTGGTCCGCTGATCGTCCACAAGATTTTGGCGTGGTCGGCGATGATGGCGCCACGCAGATCGCGGAGCAGGACAGATGAACAACCAGGACAATCCCAGCCTTGCCGGGCTAGTCACCGATTTGGCCCAGAATGTAACCACTCTGGTGCAAACCGAGGCGAGGCTGTTTCGGGCCGAGCTCTCTGAAAAGCTTACCAAAGCCGGAGGAGGTGCCGCGGAAGTGCTGGGCGGCGCGATTTGCCTGCTCGCCGCGCTCTTGGTGTTGCTGCAGGCGCTCATTATNTTCGCTTTGGATGCTGCCAGTGGCCTTGAGCGGCTTTCATCGTCCTTGAAACAGAAGCCCTTTAGCCAAGTCCTTGATGACGTGCAGTCCTTCGGCCGCCAAAATCCCGGTGTCCTGCTTGCGGGATCGGTGTTAGCCGGATTGGCTCTCGGGCGGTTCATCAAGGCTTCTCCACCGGCAAGGCGCGAATCTCAGGCTGCTCCGGGAGACCTCGGATCACACACCGATCAGGCCCAGGGTTGGTCCGCTGATCGTTCGCAGGATTTTGGCCTCGTCGGTGATGACGGGGCCACGCAGAACGCGGAGCAGGACAGATGAACACCCAGGACAATCCCAGCCTTGCCGGGCTAGTCACCGATTTGGCCCAGAATGTCACCACTCTGGTGCAAACCGAGGCGAGGCTGTTTCGGGCCGAGCTCTCTGAAAAGCTTACCAAAGCCGGAGCAGGTGCCGCGGAAGTGCTGGGCGGCGCGATTTGCCTGCTCGCCGCGCTCTTGGTGTTGCTGCAGGCGCTCATTATCGCACTGACGCGGGCAGGGCTTGGCGCGGGGTGGTCTTCCCTGCTGGTCGGTGTNTTGCTGCAGGCGCTCATTATCGCACTGACGCGGGCAGGGCTTGGCGCGGGGTGGTCTTCCCTGCTGGTCGGTGTGGTCGTGGCGGTCCTCGGCGTCATCCTGCTGCGGACCGGGACGGCCAGCATGGCGCCTTCGGAACTTACCCCCGACCGGACCCAGGGACAGCTCAAGCGCGACGCGAGCGCGATTAAGGAGCAGGTGAGATGAACGAGAAATCCGCAGCCGAACTTGAACGCGAGGCCGAGGCGGCTCGCGCTCGGGTGATGGAGACCGCCGAATCCATTCGAGGCAAGATGACGCCCGGACAATTGCTGGATGAGTTCACCGGGCTGTTCTCGGGAGGGGAGAGCGCGGCCATGCTCAGCAATCTCAGAANTGGTGTTGCTGCAGGCGCTCATTATCGCACTGACGCGGGCAGGGCTTGGCGCGGGGTGGTCTTCCCTGCTGGTCGGTGTCGTCGTGGCGGTCCTCGGCGTCATCCTGCTGCGGACGGGGACGGCCAGCATGGCGCCTTCGGAACTTACCCCCGACCGGACCCAGGGACAGCTCAAGCGCGACGCGAGCGCGATTAAGGAACAGGTGAGATGAAAGAGAAATCCGCAGCCGAACTTGAACGCGAGGCCGAGGCGGCTCGCGCCCGGGTGATGGAGACCGCCGAATCCATTCGAGGCAAGATGACGCCGGGACAATTGCTGGATGAGTTCACCGGGCTGTTCTCGGGAGGGGAGAGCGCGGCCATGCTCAGCAATCTCAGAACNCGGACAATTGCTGGATGAGTTCACCGGGCTGTTCTCGGGAGGGGAGAGCGCGGCCATGCTCAGCAATCTCAGAACGCAGGTCCGAGACAATCCTTTGCCGGTCACCATGGTGGGCGCAGGTCTGGCCTGGCTGATGTTCGGCAGCGGTACCTCAAACGCCGCCCACCGTTCGGCTGGCTATCCATTGCCTTCAGCGCCGGGACGACATGATGCAGTAGGGGAGCGCGGCGGCTTGGGCGGCACGCTCTCCGATGCCGCGGAATCGATCTCCTCGAGCGCTACCAGCGTCGGCGACACCATATCGAGCACCGCAAGAGCCGCTGCGGCGGGTCTGACGGGNAGGTCCGAGACAATCCTTTGCCGGTCACCATGGTGGGCGCAGGTCTGGCCTGGCTGATGTTCGGCAGCGGTGCCTCAAACACCGCCCACCGTTCGGCTGGCTATCCATTGCCTTCAGCGCCGGGACGACATGATGTAGCAGGGGAGCGCGGCGGTTTGGGCGGCACGCTCTCCGACGCCGCGGAATCGCTCTCCTCGAGCGCTACCAGCGTCGGCGACACCATATCGAGCACCGCAAGAGCCGCTGCGGCGGGTCTGACGGNCGCTCTCCTCGAGCGCTACCAGCGTCGGCGACACCATATCGAGCACCGCAAGAGCCGCTGCGGCGGGTCTGACGGGAAGCGCTGCCAATGCAAGCTCGACGACTGGGGACATGGCGGCGAAAGCCAGCCGCTCCGCGCAAGATCTGTTGGAGGATCAACCCTTGGCCGTTGCGGCCGTCGGTCTCGCCATCGGCGCCGCTATAGGTGCAATTCTGCCCCATACCGCAACGGAGGACGAGCAACTAGGCGCCTATGGCGACAAGCTTCGCGATTCCGCCGAAACTTTGCTCNGCCTATGAGACCATCAAGCAGGAAGCTGGCCGGCAAGATATGGAAGCAGACACGATAGCCGATCAGCTCGGCGAGATCGTGAAGTCCACAGCAGACAAGACCGAGCATGCCGTGCGCGAACGAATTTCCGATACGTCTCAGCGCCAAACCTAGCTTGATGATCCTGGATCAACGATAGCCGGCCTCTCCAGAAAGGGGCCGGTGTTGTCCGTCAAACGGTGACCCGCTCGACTTCAGAGCCGTGTGCGGACTGATGTCCCTTGCCGATAGTAATCCAGCGGATCAGGTTCTCTGGATTGTTGGCCAACCCGCCGCCGATAAGACGCGGTCAGCAAAACTGGCATCTAGGCGAGGACCGACATTGCACTTGAAGTTCGCAGACCGAGGATGCCGGTCCGCTCTGGGACGTAGGGCGACACCCCACTTCACCCCCCAGCCAGCCGCGGCAGCAGAAAAATCTCCGCCCCCGGCGGCAGTTCCTTCGACCACGTATCGCGATAGATCGTCCCGTCGATGGCCACCGCGATGCCCTTCTCGATCCAGGGCTCGATGCCGGGATACTGTTCAGCCAATTTTCTGAACAGCTCCCTGATATCCTTGGCCTCGACCTCGATCTTGCTCTGGCCGCCGGCGAGCTGGCCGAGTGCGCCCCAGAGGGTGACTTCGACCATTAGGGCAAGAACCTCATTTTTGCCCTAGCCTCCCCGTTCCGCCTCGATCGCGGCGAGAACCCGTGGCGGCGACATCGGGATGTGGGTCATGCGCACGCCGGCTGCGTTGGAGACGGCATTGGCGATCGCCGCCAGCGGCGGCACGATCGAGGTTTCGCCGACGCCGCGCACGCCATAGGGGTGGTTGGGATTGGGTATCTCGAGGATCTGCGTGTCGATCATCGGCAGGTCCGAGCAGACCGGGATGCGGTAGTCGAGGAAGCCGGCGTTCTGGAGACGCCCATCCTTTCCGTAGATGTACTCCTCGTTGAGCGCCCAGCCGATGCCTTGCGCGGCGCCGCCCTGGTACTGGCCCTCGACATAGGTCGGGTGCACCGCCTTGCCGGCATCCTGGATCACCGTGTAGCGGATCACCCTGGTCGAGCCGGTATCGGGGTCGACCTCGATGTCGCATATATGGGTGGCGAAGGAGACGCCGGCGCCGTCGGCGACGAGCTCGCTGTGGCCGGCGATCGGCCCGCCGGTCTTGCCGGACGCGGCGGCGATCTCCTTCAGCGAGAGTGCTGCAAGATTGCCGTATTTCTCGCCCTTGGCGATGGCGTGGCCGTTTTCCCAGACCACGTCGTCGACGGGGATGTCCCACGTCTGGGCGGCGCGCTCACGCAGGATCTTGATGGCGTTGCGGGCGGCCGAGATGGTCGCCATCGACGACGAGAAGGTGCCGCGGCTACCGTCGGTCATGTCGTTGTAGCCAAGCGAGGACGTGTCGGCGACCACCGCCTTGAGCTGGGCATAGTCGATGCCGAGCTCCTCCGCCGCCACCAGCGACAGCGAGGCGCGAGAACCGCCGACGTCCACCGTGCCGACAGCCAGCGACACCGAGCCGTCCATGCCGATGTTCAGGTCCACGCAGGTCTGGCCACCGAAATTGAACCAGAAGCCGCAAGCCATGCCGCGGCCCTGGTTCTTGCCCAGCGGCGCCTTCATGTGCGGATGGTGCTTGGCCGCCTCCAGCGTCGGGCCGATGCCGATCGGGCCGTAGACGGGGCCATAGGAAGAGCGGGTGCCTTCCTGCGCGGCGTTCTTGATGCGGAACTCGACCGGGTCCATGCCGAGTTCCTTGGCCAGCTCATCCACAGCGCTTTCCACCGCGAACGCCGCCATCGGTGCGGAGGGTGCGCGATAGGCCGCGGTCTTCGGCCGGTTGACCAGCACTTCGAAGCCGACGGTCTGGACGTTATCGAGCTTGTAGCAGGCGAAGGCCGTCATGGCGCCGATCTCGGCCCAGGTCCCGGCATAGGGCCCGCTGGTGTAGCGCAGCGTCGCCTCGGCGGCGGTGATGGTGCCGTCCTTGCGGGCGCCGATCTTGACGTCGATCGAGGTCGCGCTGGTCGGACCCGAGGCGCGGAACACCTCGTCGCGGGTCATCACCAGCTTCACCGGCCGTCCCGCCTTGCGCGACAAAGCCAGCGCCACCGGCTCGGCCCAGACATGGGTCTTGCCGCCGAAACCGCCGCCGATCTCCGACGAGGTGACGCGCAGCTTCGAGGCTTCCAGCCCGAGCAGTTGCGCGCAATGCTGGCGGTAGACGAAATGGCCCTGCGTGCAGACCCAGAGGTCGGCGGTGCCGTCGGACGAGACGCTCGCCACGCAGGCATGCGGCTCGATATAGCCCTGATGCGTCTGCTCGGTCTTGAAGGATCGCTCGACGATGACATCGGCGTGGCCGAAACCCTGATGGACATCGCCATGGCCGAACTGGCTGCGCTTGGTGACGTTGGACGGCTTGACCGGCTTTTCCTCGAGACCCTCGGTGAAGATCGTGTCGTTGATCAACGGCGCGGTGTGCTTCATCGCCTCGTCGACATCGGTGACATGCGGCAACAGCTCGTACTCGACCTCGATAAGCTTCAGCGCCTGCCTGGCCGTGCGGGCATCGACGGCGGCGACCGCGGCCACGGCGTGGCCGTCATAGAGCGCCTTGCCGCGCGCCATGCAATTGTCGAGGACGTCGTACATGGCGGCATCGCCATCGGTGAGATCGGGCAGGTCGGCGGCGGTGATCACCGCTTTCACGCCGGCGAGCTTTTCCGCTTTCGAAGTGTCGATCTTGAGGATCCTGGCATGCGCATGCGGGCTGCGCAGGACACGCCCGACCAGCTGTCCCGCCATGTTGAAGTCGGCGCCGTAGCGGGCGCGTCCGGTCACCTTGTCGACGCCGTCGGGACGGATGGGCCGCGTGCCGACGGAGGAGAATTTGCGGCCCGAAAAGCGTGGATCGAAATTCATGCGTGCGTTCCCTTCATCACATTGGCCGCGTCCTGCACCGCGCGCACGATCTTGTCGTAGCCGGTGCAGCGGCAGAGGTTGCCGGCGAGGCCGAAGCGGATTTCTTCCTCGGTCGGATCGGGGTTCTTGGCCAAAAGGTCCTTCGCCGCGATCAGGAAGCCCGGCGTGCAGATGCCGCATTGCAAGGCTGCATGCTCGAGGAATTTCTGCTGCAGCGGATGCAACTGATCGCCATGCGCCATGCCTTCGACGGTCTCGATATGCCGGCCTTCGGCTTCAGCGCCAAGCACAAGGCAGGAGCAGACCAGCCGATTGTCGAGAATGATCGAGCAGGCGCCGCAGTCGCCCGTGCCGCAGCCTTCCTTGGCGCCGGTCAGCCCGAGCCGGTCGCGCAGGACGTCGAGCAACGTCTCGTCGGGCTGGCAAAGGTATTCGACGTGATCGCCGTTGATTGTCGTTGAAACTGCTACACCGGCCATCATTTGCCTCCTGCGCGTGCGTAGGCGGTCGTCGCGGCCCGTCCGGCCAGCACGCCCGCAACTTTTCGTCTGAACTCGATGGTACCGCGCTTGTCGTCGATGGGGCGGCAGGCCCCGGCGCAGATCTTGGCGAGCCGCTCAAGTGCCGCCTCATCCAGCTTCCTGCCGATGAGAGCCTCGGCTGCTTCTTCCACCAGAAGCACGGTCGGGGCCGCGGCGCCCAGCGCGACGCGGGCGGCTGTTATGACGCCATGCTCGTCGAGCGTCAGGTTCACGCCGGCGCTGACCACGGCGATGTCCATCTCGGTGCGCGGAATGAATCTGAGATAGGCGTCGCCCGAACGCGGCGCGCGCTTGTCGAGCAGGATCGCCTCGACGATCTCACCCTTGGTGAGCGAGGTCTTGCCAGGCCCGATCGGCACAGCCTCGACCGGAATGGTGCGCTTGCCCGAGGGACCGGCAACCACGGCCTTTGCGGCGGCGGCCACCAAGGCCGGGACGCTGTCGGCGGCCGGCGAGGCGTTGCACAGATTGCCAACGATGGTGCAGCGGCCCTGGACCTGTTTAGAGCCGATCAGCTTCGACGCTTCGACGACACCGGGCCAGGCCTTCTTCAGAACCGCGCTCTCGCCCAGGACGGCGCAGGGGACGGTGGCGCCGATGCTGAAGCCGTCGGCCGTCTGCCTGATCTCGCTCAAGCCCTCGATCGCCTTGATATCGACGATCAGGTCGGGATCGACAAACCCGCCCTTCATCCGAACGAGGAGGTCACTGCCTCCAGCGAGAATGGCTGATGTGCCGGAAGCGTCGGCCAGCAGGCCAACGGCGTCTTCGATTGAAAGCGGACGTATGTAACGCATCGTCTCCCCTTGGTGATGGTGATCTCGCCGACCGTTATAAACAGTCTCCTCATAATGACCATCCGGTTGCTGATTTCCAGCGATTGGGCCAGCACCGCGAGAGAGATTTTTGTCTAAAGTCTTTGTTTTGATGCATGTCGTTGTCCCAGAACCGCGCACACTTCTGGGCGACATGCATTTAAGCGGCGTCTTTTGCATTGTCGAGGCTGATGCCGATGTCCTTCAATGCCTCGGCCACGGCCTCGTCCAGCGGGGTGTGCGGGACTTCGCCGATGATGCCTTCCAGCCGGTCGGACACGAGCCGGTGCGGTTCGAAGCGCAGATAGGACATCGAGACGATCTCGCGCCACATCGCCACGAACGGGCTGCCGGCGCGCAGCACCCACCAGGGCATGAAGGTCAGTTTCAGCGGACGGCCCAGCGCCTTCTCGGCCGCGGCCTTGATGTCCATGTCGGTGACGGCGTGGCCGGGGAAGTTGAGCGCCTCAAAGAAGCCGAGCTTGCCCTGATTGCGCGCCAGGCCGACGAAGCCGATGGCGAAGTCCGGCAAATAGGCCCATTCGTGCACGAGGTTGGCAGGGCCAGGCGCGGTGTAGACGCCCTTGCTCATCTTGGCGGCGACGACGAGGTCGAACCATGATCCGCTGCCGGTGCCGCCGAAGAAATCGCCGGCGCGCAGGATGATGGTGCGGACGCGGCTGGCATCGGCCTCGCGGCGAAACAGCGCTTCCATGGCGCAGCGGATGCGGCCCTTCTCGGTCGTCGGGCGGAACGGCGTGTCTTCGGTGACGAGTTGAGGCATCGGCGAGCCGTAATTGTAGACAGTGCCGGGGAAGAGATGCAGCGCGCCATTGGCATGGCAGGCGGCCATGACGTTCTCCGCCATCGGCAGGCATTTGCTCCAATCGGTGTAGATCGGGTTGAGACCGTTGAAGATGATGTCGACACCCTGCGTGGCGCGGATCAGCGCCTCGCGGTCGAGCGCATCGCCGGCGACGGCGGTGGCGCCCTTGAGTTCGGCTGGGACCTTGCCGCTGCGGGTGAAGGCGCGGACGTCGAAACCGGCGTCGATGAAGGCCTTGCCAACCACGCGGCCGAGCCGGCCATTGGCGCCTAGAATAGCGATCTTGGTCATTTTTCTTCTCCGTGTCTGTGTTTGCACGGCGAATATGATGCGTTCATACGCGAATGAAAATTGACTATGAATGCAGATTTGTTATTCATAAATGAATGGAAGATATCGACTGGAACCTGATCAAGAGTTTCGTCACCGTGGCGGAGACCGGCAGCCTGTCGGCCGCGGCGCGCAAACTGTCGGCCAGCCAACCGACGCTCGGGCGTCACATCGGTGAGCTCGAACAGGCGCTCGGCGTCACGCTGTTCCGGCGCGGGCGGCGCGGCTATGCTCTGACGGAAGCAGGCGCCACGCTGTTCGAACGCGGCAGAGCGGTGAGCGAGCAGGCGAGCGCGTTTTCGCTATTGGCATTGGGCTCGGTCGAGGCGATCGAAGGCACGGTGCGTATTGCCGCCAGCGAGGTGGTGGCGGCCTATGTGCTGCCGAGGATGACGGCGCGGCTCGGCATCGAGGAACCCGGCATCGAGGTCGAGATCGTCGCCTCGAACCAGGTCGAGAACCTGCTGCGAAGGGATGCCGATATCGCCATCCGCATGGTCAAGCCGGCGCAGAACGAGCTGACGGCGCGCAAGGTCTGCGATATCAAGCTCTGCTGCTGCGCGGCGAAATCCTATCTCGGCAGGCACGGCCGCCCGCTCAAGCCCGCCGATCTTCTCGACCATCCGCTGATCGGCTTCGACCGCAGCGACGAGATGATCCGGGGCTTTACCCAGGCCGGCATCCCCGTCACCCGCAGCAGCTTCCGCTTCAGGACCGACAACCAGATCGTTTTGTGGGAAGCGCTGCGGGCGGGAAACGGCATCGGTCTCGGCCAGGAGCCGCTGGCCGACAGCGACCCGTCGCTGGAGAAACTGCTGCCCGGCCTGCCGCTGCCCAGCCTACCGGTGTGGCTGGCCATGCATCGCGACGTGCGCACCAGCGTGCGCATCCGCCGCGTCGCGGATTTTCTCTATGAGGAGCTGAAGCGCTATTCGGCGGGGGCGGCCGCGAATTCGGCGCGGTGAGCGAGCCCGGCCATCAAAAGCACGACGATCAACAGCCCCGACATGGCGACGAAGATCGGCCCGAAGCTGGAATGCTCGGCGACGAAGCCGATCGCCGACGGCGCTACCAATATGCCGGAATAGCCCATGGTGGTGACGACGCTCATGCCGGTGCCCGACGACATGCCTTCCTGGTTGCCGCCGGCCGAGAAGATGATCGGCACCATATTGGCGATGCCGAAGCCGCAGAGAGCAAAAGCCGCGATGGCGATCCAGGGCGAAGGCGACAGGCCGGCGACCAGCATGCCGGCGGCGGCGACCACCGCCGAGCCGCGCAGCGTCGCCACCGCGCCGAAGCGGTTGCGCACGCCGTCGCCGAAAAAGCGCATGACAGCCATGACGCCGGAGAAGGCGGCGTAGGCAAGGCCGGCGATGGCGAGATCGGCGCCGAGCTCCTGCCGGAGATAAAGCGCTGCCCAGTCGAGCACGGCGCCCTCGGAAATCATCGTCAGCAGCGCCATCAGCCCGACAAGATAGACCAGCGGGTTGGCCGGCAGCGTTAATTTATGATGCTCGGCGGCCTGCGGCTTGTCCTCGGCGATGAGGTAGCCGACCGCCACGGCAATGACGGCAAAAGCAATGATCGTGACGACAGCCGCATGGGCGAGGTGGCCGTAGGTCTGGATGGCGTAACCGCCCAGACCGCCGCCGGCGAAACCGCCGAGGCTCCAGAAGCCGTGCGACGACGACATGATGGCGCGGGAGAGCCGGCGCTCGACCACCACCGCATTGGCGTTCATGGCGACATCCATGCCGCCGATCGAGCCGCCGAAGATGATCATGGCGATCGCCGCCAGCGGCACGTTGGGCGCCAGCGCCACGATCAGCAGGCCGAGGCTGCCGCAAAGGCCGAACCAGCGCAACACGGTGCGCGAGCCATGCCTGGAGATCAGATGGCCGCACCAGCTCATGGCCGCGACCGCGCCGACGCCGAACAGCAGGATCAGCAGACCGAGGGTGAATTTCGAGATGTCGAGCCGGGTCAGGAACACCGGAATCTGCGGCGCCCAGCTGCCGGTCAGGAAGCCGTTGGCGAGGAAGATCGCGGCTACGGCCCATCGCCCCTGAAGGGCGCTCTGCATGGTGTCTTGCGCGTTCATGGCCCGAATCCGGTCAAGGAATGGCTTTGCGCGGCAAATTAGATCGATTCAATTTCTCGTCAAGCGCTTGGCTGCGAAAAGCTTGTGGGCCACATCTAAGGGGAAACCGTTAGGCGCTGTCCCGCCGACGTCAATCCTGTGAACCGCGCGCTACTTCAGTGATCCCTCGGCCGTCTTGCCTCGAACTCCGCTTTCTTGGCGTCCGAAGCCTCGGTCTGGTTCAGCGCCTGCCATTGCGCATAGGGCATGCCGTAGACGATTTCGCGCGACTGATCCTTGCCGAGATCGACGCCCTCAGCCTCGGCCGCTTCGCGATACCAGTTCGACAGGCAGTTGCGGCAGAAGCCGGCGAGGTTCATCAGGTCGATGTTTTGCACATCGCTGCGCTCGCGCAGATGATCGACCAGCCGGCGGAAGGCCGCGGCCTCGAAATCGCGTTTCTGGTCATCGCTGAGTTCGGTCATTGCCTTGGATCCTCACAGCGGCCCGGTGCGCGAGCCGAACATCTTCACCTGATGTATATCGGGACGGCGGTCGATGGCGTCAACGATCGGCGCCAGCCGTTCCGCCCAGGCCAGCGCCCCCTTGCGGTCTGATATCAGGTCCTGGCGGATCTCGATCAGCGCATGGGCAAAGCCGTTGACGATGGCGTGCTTGAACATGGTGTCGCCGCGCAACGCGCCGTCATAGGGTTCATTGTCGCCAACGACGAGGTTTTTATCCTGCGCCAGCATGTCGATCAGCGGCCGCGCCACGCGGTCGTCGAGGTCCCACAATATGCCGACATGCCAAGGGCGGATGAAGCCCTGCATGACAGGGGTGAAGGAGTGTACGGAGAAGATGAACGGCGCTTTGCCTGAGGCGTGCGCCACCGACGCGATCATGGCGCCGACCGCGTCCTGATAAGGCCGGTAGAAGCCGTCGAGCCGCCTTTCGCGTTCTTGCGGCGCCATAGGGTAGTTTCCCGGCACGACAGTGCCGTCATAGAGCTGGCGGATCAGCGTCGGGTCGTCCTCGCCGCGATTGGGATCGATCAGCAGCCGCGAAAAATTGGCGATCACCGCCGGCACGTCGAGCGCTGCGGCCAGTTCGCGCGTCACCGTCTCGACACCGATGTCGTAGGCGATATGGCGATCGAGTTCCGCCGCCGGCAGGCCTAGACTGCCATACTCCTCCGGCAGGTCGCGGCGGGCATGGTCGGCGACAAGCACGATGCCTCGCTTGCGGTCGCCTTCGACGATATCGAAAGGCGCGAAAACTGTGGATCGGGTCATTGGCTGGAAAGGTCTGTTCGCTGGCTTCCGGGGAGGGTGGTATCGTCATTCCCACGAAGAGGACTGTTGCGCAATGCCGTTGTTTGGCCACGGTTTCTGCGAAAATCCTGTGACGCGCGGCAGATCGCGTGTCGGGGGCCTTTCTAAATCGATTGGAATTGGACAGAACGGCGCGTTGACATGCGCCCGGACTTTTCCGAAAAGGGGCGTTGAGAGATGCAGATGACGTTATTGAGGGGTTTCGGGATGGGTTCCGCCGGCAGGCCGCGTGCGCGCACCGCCTTTGCCGTGCCGCTCCTGACCCTGACGCTAGGGCTCACCGCGCTGGTCGCGGCTTCGCCTGCCCGCGCCGATTTCCGCGTCTGCAACGCCACGCAGAACCTGGTCGGCGTTGGCATCGGCTACCGCGCCAAGGCAGGCTGGATCACCGAGGGGTGGTGGCACATCGAAGGATCGAGCTGCAAGACGCTGATCGAAGGTCCGCTGTCATCGAGGTTTTACTATCTTTATGCAGAAGACGCCGAGCGCGGCGGGCGCTGGGATGGCCCGATCAACATGTGCGTGGCTGAAAAAGAGTTCAAGATCGCAGGCGTTACCGATTGCGTCGCCCGGGGCTTCCAGCGCGCCGGATTCCAGGAATATGACACGGGCGAGCAGGCAAGCTGGATGGTCCAGCTGACCGATGAGTCCACAACGGGAGGCGCTCCAGCCGCCCCGGGAACAAACAGTCAATGAGACGTAGCCGCAAGGTCAAGATCCTCGCCACCATCGGTCCTGCCTCCTCGTCCGAGGAGATGCTGCAGAAGCTGTTCGAAGCCGGCGCCGATGTCTTCCGCATCAATATGAGCCACACCGATCACGAGCTGATGCGCACGCTGGTCGGCCGCATCCGCGCGGTCGAGGAAAAGGTCGGCCGTCCGATCGGCATCCTGGCCGATTTGCAGGGACCGAAGCTGCGCGTCGGCAAGTTCGCCAACGGCAAGGAGGTTCTGACGCCGGGCCAGACCTTCACCCTCGACAACAATCCCGAGCCCGGCACGTCGACCCGGGTCTACCTGCCGCATCCCGAAATCCTGAGCTCGGTCGAGGCCGGCCACCGTCTGTTGATCGATGACGGCAAGCTGGAGCTCAGGGCGGTGAAGAGCGACGGCAAGTCTATCACCTGCACCGTCGTCGCCGGCACCACCATTTCCGACAAGAAGGGCGTCAGCCTGCCCGACACCGACCTGCCGGTCGGTGCGCTGACCGAAAAGGACCGCAAGGACCTCGATGCGGTGCTGGCGGAAAGCGTCGACTGGGTGGCGCTGTCCTTCGTGCAGCGGCCGGAGGATTTGGCGGAAGCCCGCAAGATCGCGCGCGGCCGGGCACTGATCATGGCCAAGATTGAAAAGCCGCAGGCCGTCGCCCGGCTGGCCGAAATCATCGAACTCTCCGACGCGCTGATGGTCGCCCGCGGCGATCTCGGTGTGGAAATGCCGCTGGAAGCGGTGCCCGGCATCCAGAAGCAGATCACGCGCGCCGCGCGCCGCGCCGGCAAGCCGGTGGTGGTCGCCACGCAGATGCTGGAATCGATGATCACCGCGCCGGTGCCGACCCGCGCCGAGGTGTCCGACGTGTCGATCGCCGTGTTCGAGGGCGCCGACGCAATCATGCTTTCAGCCGAATCCGCTGCCGGCGCCTATCCGGTCGAGGCGGTGGCGATGATGAACCGCATCGCCACCAAGGTCGAAACCGACCCGACCTATGCCGGCATCATCAACGCGCAGCGCTCGGAACCGGAAGCAACCGGCGCCGACGCCATTTCGCTCGCCGCCCGCGAGATTGCGGAGACGCTGAAACTGTCGGCGATCATCACCTATACGGCGTCGGGCACCACGGGCCTGCGCGCCGCGCGCGAGCGGCCGCAAGTGCCGATCATCGCGCTGTCGCCGATCCTCAACACGGCGCGGCGGCTGTCGCTCTTGTGGGGCACGCATTGCGTCGTCTCGCCCGACGCCAGCGACCTCGACGACATGGTCGACCGCGCCTGCCGCATCGCTTTCGAAGAGGGGTTCGGTCAGCCGGGCGACCGCGTCATCATCACGGCGGGCGTGCCGCTGAGGACGCCGGGTTCGACCAACATGCTGCGCATCGCCTATGTCGGGTCGGACGTGCAGGCCACCCGCAACATAGGTTGACAGAGGCTTCAACTCATCACAGTTCGCAGCGCTCTTGCCGCACCTTCGGCGTGATCGATACGCTGAAGGAAGCGGTGTGCGCGAGGAACGGGGTCGTGCAGGTACTGGTCCGGACCCAGCATCTTTCGCCGGTTGAGTTCGACTGTGTCGAGCAGATCGAAATCGACCGTGGCGATCGTGCAGTGCCACCCGGGATTGCGCGACGCCCAGCCCCTCTTGTGGTGTTCCAAAAGCCGCTCGCGGGCTGAATAGCCGTGGTAGTCGAACGCGATCACGCCGTTCGTCGCGTAAATATGGTTCCCGGAAAAGCCCTCGCCAGGAATGATCCGTTCGCCGTAAAAGCCGTCCAGAGGAGGACGCTCGAGAAAGGCGCCGGCAAGAATGGCGCACGCGCCATAGCCGAAGAAGATGCGGTCCGGCAACGCCCATCGCTTCTCCGGGTTTCTTTGATGCCGTGTTTCAGGACATACATTGCGATCAGGTCGGGGCCAGTTCCGCGTCGGGCACGGTGATGTCGGGGCATCGCCCCTCATTGTAGGCGTCGCCGGCGATGCGTGCTTCCACGGTTTTTGCCATTGCCTGCAGGTCGACGACCTTGCCGGCGACTTTCTTGATCGCGCCGACGACGAGGTCGGAGGCGATCCAATCCGGCTTGTGGCCGAGATTGTGGACCCAGATCAGTTCGGCGCCGGGGATGTCCCTGACCAGGCCGACCGAATGGATCGAGGCATAGACCACCTTGTCGCGGTCGCCCGAGATGACAATCGTCGGCGCTGTGATGTCGCGGTAATGCGGCGCGGCCTTCAGCGTATAGTCGTAGAGGCCGGCGACATCGATGGCGTTGGCGCGGAAAGCGCCGGGACGCAGCACCAGCGGAATCGAGGCATTGCCGACATAGCCTTCCGGCACCTTGTTGGGAGAAAACACGCAGGCCGTGGCGCTGTCCATCTGCAGCGTGCCTGCCGGATAGGTCAATGTCTCCGAGAACAGCCAGCCGATGATGGGGGTGGCGGTCAGCTTGTAGTACCAGGCGGTCGCGCCGCCCGGCCAGGGGTGGCTGACCGGCGACAGAAAGACCAGCCCGAGCGTCTTCTCCGGGTGTTCGCGGCCAAAGGCGGCGGTGATCACGCCGCCAAAGGAATGGCCGACCATGATCGCATTGTGGATGCCGAGACGGTCCATCAGCCTGGCGATGGTGTCGGCCTGCGCCGACGGGCTCTCATTGCCGGGGCCGCGTGCCGACCAGCCAAAGCCCGGCCGGTCGAGGAAGACCATCTCCGCGCGGCCTTCGAGCAAAGGCCTGATCGGCAGCATCTGATCCCTGAGGTTGGCGCTGGCGCCGTGGATGAAGACGATGGCCGGCAGCTCTGCATTTTGCGGAGCCGGCACGTGGACATAGTGGATGCGGGTGCCGTCGATGTCGGCAAATTCGCCGGCCGGCGGGTTGCGCCACTCGATCAGCCACGCGCCGGCGCGGGTGACACCGGCCAGGGCAAAGACGAGCGCGAGGAGGAAGGCACAGGCGGCGTAGATGAGGTTCATGCGCGGAGATACGGCGGTGGAGAGGGATAAGTTCTAGGGCAGGGAGTAGTGAGTAGGGAGTAGTGAGTAGGGAGTAGGAAGTAGGGAGTAGGGAGTAGGGAGTAGGGAGTAGGGAGTAGGGAGTAGGGAGTAGGGAGTAGGGAGTAGGGAGTAGGGAGTAGGGAGTAGGGAGGTGGCGTCTCGACCAATCTTCTCTACTGACTACTCGCTAATCCCTAATTCCTACTGCCTAATCAAATTCCTTCGCCGGCAAGCTCTTCCGAAATTGCCGCGACCTGGTCCTGGGCGCTGCGCATCATCGGATAGATGGTAAGCACCTTCTGCCAGGCTTCGAGCGCCGATTGCTTGTGGCCGGTGGCGGCCATGATCTGGGCCAGGCCGGAAAGCGCGCCGAAATGGCGCGGTTCCAGCTGCAGCGTCTGGTCGATGTCGGACATCGATTTCCCGAAATTCTTCATCATGTAGTGCACGGTGGCGCGCCGGTTCCAGCCTTCGGCATATTTTGGCTGCAGGATGACGACCTGGTCGAGGAAGTCGAGGGCGACGTCGAACTTCTGGTCGTCCATCGCCTTTTGCGACCATTGCATCATCAGGTCGATCGAGGCGCTGCCGGACTGGAACCATTCGCCCCAGATGCGCCCGGCGATGCGCTCGGCCGCCTTTTCGTTGCGCTCGCGCTTCAGCTCGGCAAACAGTTGGTCGAGCCTGGCTTCCCTGGTCAGGGCAACCGGCGGCTTTGCCGGCGGATCGTCCGCCGACGCCGGAGCGACGCCGAAAAGAAACAGGGTCGCCAAAAATGCAAAAAGAATCCGCATCACCGGAATCTAACCCCGGACGGCGGATCGTCAAACTGAAATTAGCGTGAAAGTGCCTGGAACCAGGCAATTACCATCGTATGGACGGAGACAACGAGCCTCCGGCCGAACACTCAGCCCTGGCGCGCCTTGTAGCGTGGAGCGGTCTTGTTGATGATGTAGACGCGGCCCTTGCGGCGAACCAGCTGGTTGTCGCGGTGACGCGCCTTCAGCGCCTTGAGCGAATTCTTGATCTTCATGGTCTTGCCCGTC
The DNA here is from genome assembly GCF_000503155.1 of Mesorhizobium sp. LSJC285A00. Classification (NCBI taxonomy): domain Bacteria; kingdom Pseudomonadati; phylum Pseudomonadota; class Alphaproteobacteria; order Hyphomicrobiales; family Phyllobacteriaceae; genus Mesorhizobium; species Mesorhizobium sp. LSJC285A00. The sequence goes on along the minus strand of NZ_AYVK01000052.1, from coordinate 27,793 downwards.
AGTCTGGGCCCTATCCGGGCCGAATTATTAAGGCGCGCCTGAAAAGCGCGCCTTGAACTTGCGGTGGCTCATAAACGAGGAGCCTTGCCCGTGTCAACCGCAAGCGTGCTGGATAGAGGCCGAGAATGGCTTTGGCCATCAAATATCCGCCATCTCGGCTCCACGCCATTGCGCAGCCGAAGACGGGCTGGAATGGTGCGGCACCCGCAAGCCGATTTGGAGACCTCCATGCGCCTGTTGTTTGTGTCCGCCTGCCTTGCCGTTGTGGCAGCGGCATCCACCGCGCAGGCGCAGGAATGCGACCGCAACGACGACAGCCAGCAGATGATGAACATCTGCGCCGGCGAGGACTATCAGGCGGCCGATGCCAAGCTCAACCAGGCCTACAAGGATCTCGTCGGTCGCAACGACGACAAGGGCAGGAAGCTGCTGCAGGTCGCGCAACGCGCCTGGATCGCCTTCCGCGACGCCGAATGCGCCTATGCGACGACAGACAGCGAGGGCGGCTCCATCCATCCGATGGAGGTTTCACAATGCCTGACCGAACTGACGGACCAGCGCATCAAACAGCTCACCGCGGGCGCCAATTGTAGGGAAGGCGATGCGAGTTGCGCCAGCCCCGACGAAGACGGGGATCTGAACGACGAGCTGCAATAGGGCTCGAGCCACGCCCTCGCGCAAAGTGCCGGAATGGCTTAGCTACGGCGGCTGATGCGCGTGAAATGGCCCATCTTGCGGCCTGGGCGCGCTTCCGCCTTGCCGTAGAGATGCAGCATCAGATCGGGCTCGGCGAGCAAAGCGGGTACGCGCAGCACATCGTCGCCGATCAGGTTTTCCATGATGCAGTTTGAATGCCGGCCAGGGTTGCCCAGCGGCAGGCCGGCAATTGCGCGGATATGCTGCTCGAATTGCGAAAGGATGCAGGCGGCTTCCGTCCAGTGGCCGGAATTGTGCACGCGCGGCGCCATTTCGTTGGCCAGCAGCGTGCCATCGGCAAGAACGAAGAACTCGACGCCGATGACGCCGACATAGTCGAGGGCCGCCAGGATTTTCGCTGCCGACCCCTGTGCCGTCGCCGCCGTCTCCAGCCTGATCTGGGCCGGCAGGGTCGAGGTATGCAGGATGCCGTCGCGGTGGACGTTCTCAGCCGGATCGTAGGCGGCGACCGCGCCGTCCAACCCGCGCGCGGCGATGACCGAGATTTCGCGCTCGAAAGCGACGAAGGATTCGAGGATCAGCGGCACATTGCCCATGGTCTCGCATGTGCCGGCAAAGCCGCCCGTCTCCATGTTGCGGAAGACGCGCTGGCCCTTGCCGTCATAGCCCATGCGGCGGGTTTTCAAGATGCCGCTGCCACCGAACTCTCTCAGCGCCGCCGTCAGCTCGTCGTCATTGTCGACGGAGCGGAAATCCGCTGTCCTGATGCCGATGCCGTTCAGGAATAGCTTCTCCGCCACCCGGTCCTGGGCGACTTCCAGCGCCCTGGGCGGCGGATAGACCGGGACCTTGGCGGCGAGCGCGCCGGCAGCCGCTACCGGCACATTCTCGAATTCGTAGGTGACGACGGCGCTGACTGCCGCCAGTTCGGCAAGGGCGTCCGCATCGTCATAGGCGGCGGTGATCTGGCGGTTGGCGACCTGAGCCGCCGGGCAATCGGCCTGCGGTTCGAGGATAATTGTGCGGTAGCCGAGGCGCGCTGCGGCAACAGCCAGCATGCGGCCGAGCTGGCCGCCGCCGATGATGCCGATGCTCGATCCCGCGGGCAGGCTCACGGCGCGTCCGTCGGTTCGGTGGCGACCCTGGCGGTTTGGGCGGTGCGCCAGGCATCCAGGCGGGCGGCAAGTTTTTCGTCGTGCAGCGCCAGCACGGCGNAGGCATCCAGGCGGGCGGCAAGTTTTTCGTCGTGCAGCGCCAGCACGGCGGCCGCCAGAAGGGCGGCGTTGGCCGCACCCGCCTTGCCGATGGCAAGCGTGCCGACCGGAATGCCGGCCGGCATCTGGACGATGGAGAGCAGCGAATCCTGGCCGGACAGCGCCTTCGATTCGACCGGCACGCCGAACACCGGCAGCGGCGTCATCGCCGCCGTCATGCCGGGCAGGTGGGCGGCGCCGCCGGCGCCGGCGATGATCACCTTGTAGCCGGCCGCCTTGGCGCCTTTGGCGAAATCATAGAGGCGGTCCGGGGTGCGGTGGGCGGAGACGATCAGCCGCTTGTGCGGAATGCCCAGCGCCTCCAGCGTTTCGGCGGCGTGGCGCATCGTCGCCCAGTCGGACTGGCTGCCCATGATGATGGCGACGTCGGCGCGGTGGTCGGTCAAGCGCATGCTCCCGGCGGTAAAGGCGCGCCTTAGCGGAATTCGGGCTGGCCCGCAAGGATGGCGGCCGCCGCAGCCTAGTCCGGCCAGCGCAGGGCGCCGGATGAATCCTTTCGCGGCTGTCTCATCGCATCCGCCGGCCTGTCGGCCGCGGTGAGCACGGCGCGGAGGCGTTCGGCGACGATCTCGGCCTCGCCTGGGTGCAGGTTGCACGGGTCGAGGAAGAAATGGCCACGCTCGACTTCGTGGTTGCGCACGATGATGGGCGGCGATCCGGCCGCCAATGCCGAGGCGAGGCCGGCGGCACTGAAGCGGCTTTCGGGGGAGACGAAGATCTGCAGCCGGTCGAGCGGATTGGCGGTCGGGTCGGGAATGATGTTTGCGACGATGCCGGGTATTCCCTGCAGCGAATCCCTCCACAGATGGAGCGCCGCTTCCTCGCGTCGGCGGATGCCGGCATGGTCGCGCTTTTCCCAGGCTTCGAGCGCCGCCATCGTGCCGGCGATGCTTTCCTTGCCGACCTTCATGGCGCGGGCGACGCCACGGTTTTGCAGATAGGCGGCGCGGACGAGATCCTTGCGGCCGGCGACGATGCCGCTGGTCGGCCCCGAAAGGAATTTGTGGCCGCTGTAGACGACGATGTCGGCGCCGCGCGCCAGGAAGCTGCGCAGGTCATATTCGGAAGCCGCATCGACGATCACCGGCACGCCCCTGGCGTGGCAGATATCGCAGAATTCCTCGAGGGAAAGCATGCCGTATTGCACGGTGTGGTGCGCCACGACGTAGAGCGCCGCCGCCGTGCGCTCGTTGATAGCCTCGCGCACATGATAATCCTGCGTGACGCTGACCGTGCCGGCCGGAATGACCTTGGCGCCGGCGACGCGGATCGACTGGTCGATCGGTGCGCCGTAATTGACGATATGGCCGAGCTGGATGACGACTTCGGACTTCAGCCCTTCGGTATCGTCGGGCAGCCGTTCGATCGCCAGCAAATTGGTGCCGGTCATCGCCCCGGCGATCGCCATTGTGATGCCTGAGGCGCAGCAGGCGGTGATGAAGCCGGCCTCGCCGCCGGTGAGGCGGGCGGTGATCACGCTTGCGGCGCGCTGCAGATCGTCCATCTCCACCCATTGCGAGGCGATCTCGGCCATGGCGCTGATCGCCTCGGGAACGATGATCGAGGCGCCGAGCGTCGTCATCGTGCCGGAGACGTTGATGATCGGCCGCAGTCCCAGCCGTTCACGGATCGTGGTGTTGGAGCCGGTGTCGGAATAGGTTTTCATGTTCAGCAATCCCTTGACGGTCAGGCGGCGATCTCGACGACCGCTTCGATTTCGACGGTGATGTTTCCAGGCAGCGAGCCGACCCCGATCGCCGAGCGGGCATGGCCGCCGATCTTGTCGAAGACGCTGGCGAACAGGTCCGAGCAGCCATTGACCACTTTCGGGTGGTCGCTGAAGGTCGGCGTCGCATTGACGAAGCCGAGCAATTTGACGACGCGCACGATGCGGCCGAGATCGCCGGCGGCGGCGTGCATGACGGCGAGCAGGTTGAGGCCGGTGAGGCGGGCATGCTCATAGGCCTGCTCGACGGTGACGTCCTCGCCGACCTTGCCGGTGCACAGCGTGCCGTCGGCGCGCAGCGGCCCTTGACCCGAAAGAAAGATCAGCCGGCCGCTTTCCGCATGGGTGACGAAATTGGCGATCGGCGTCGGCGGCTCGGGCAGCGTCAGGCCGAGCTCGGCGAGCCGGATGTAAGGCGTCATGGAAGAATTCTCCTTGGGCCGGCCTGTTGTTTTACGCAATTCCCAAGGGAAAGCGCTTCGCGCTTTTCCCGGGAAAACCGCTTACACTTTTCCTGGAATTGCTTTGGGCCGCCCATGTCAGAAATGCGAGGCGCGGAACCGCGCCAGGAAAGAGCGCAGGCGCTCATTGGTGGTCTCTTCGGCAAGGATCTCCTTCGGCGGGCCAACAGCGCTGACACCGCCATCGGCCATGAAGACAATGCGGCTCGAAGCGTCGCGGGCAAAGGCCATCTCGTGCGTGACCATCACCATTGTCATGCCGTCTTCGGCCAGACTGCGCACAACGGCCAGCACCTCGCCGACCAATTCGGGATCGAGCGCGGAGGTGATCTCGTCGAGCAGCAGGATCTTCGGCTCCATGGCGACTGCCCGCGCTATGCCGACGCGCTGCTGCTGGCCCCCGGAGAGTTCCGCCGGCAGGCTGTCGGCCTTGTGGGCGAGGCCGACGCGGCTCAGCCAATGCTCGGCGATCTGGCGCGCCTCGGCCTTGCTCTTGCCGCGCACCTTGGTGAGGCCGAGCATGATGTTGCCGGCGGCGGTGAGGTGCGGAAACAGGTTGAAGCTCTGGAACACCATGCCGGTTTCGGCGCGCATATTGGCAAGGTCGCGCTCGCTGCGCCGCTGGCGCGCGCCGGCCTCACGAAAACCGACCTCCTTGCCGTCGATGCGGATCGAGCCTGAGTCGTAGCTTTCGAGAAAGTTGACGCAGCGCAGCAGGGTGGTCTTGCCACTGCCGGAAGGGCCGATGACGGTGACCACCTCGCCCCTGTCCACCTTGAGGCTGACCGAGCGAAGCACCTCGACCGAACCAAAGGCTTTCGAGACCCCGGCAATGTCGAGAAGGGCAGCATTGTCGTTCGAGCTTGTGGCCATCGTGCTAGTCCCGGATGAAGGCAAAGCGCCGTTCCAGCCGCCGGCTGGCGTAGGAAAGCGCATAGTTGACGGCGAAATAGATCAAGGCGCCGAGGATGTAGAGCGGCATCGCCTCATAGGTGCGGCCGATGACCTGGTTGATCGCCTGCATCAGGTCGGTGATGCCGAGCAGCGAGACCAGGGCGCTGCCCTTGACCGCATCGGTGACGCCGTTGATCCAGGGCGGCAGGAAGCGCCGGAAGGCCTGCGGAAAGATGACGTAGGTGAGCCGCTGGCGAAAAGTCAGCCCAATGGCCATCGCCGCTTCTGACTGGCCCTTGGGAATAGAGCCGACGGCGCCCCGGAGATACTCAATGACCTGCGCCGTCTTGAACAAGGTCAGCGCCAGCACCGCCGCCGAGAAGGATTGCAGATGCAGGCCGATGGCCGGCAGGCCGTAATAGACGAAGAACATCAGCACCAGGATCGGGATGCCGCGGATGGTGTCGGAGAAGATGCGCACGGCCCAGCGCAGCGGCGCCGGGCCGTAGACCAGGCTGACGCCGAGCGCGACGCCGGCAATCAGCGACAGCACCACGACCAGCAGCGACACCCACAAAGTGATGGCGAAGCCCTGGGCGAGGAACGGTACGGCGTAGAGGATCTGGCTCAGCATGTCAGCGCGCAGCCCTGAACCGGCGTTCGACCAGCCGCAGTCCGAACAGCAGGGTGTAACCGGTCACCAGATACATCGCCGTCGTCACCAGATAGACCTCGACGATGCGGAAGGTGTTGAAGTTGATCCACTGGGCGCCGAAGGTGAGCTCGGGCACCGAGATCACCGAGGCGATCGACGTGTCCTTGAACAGCGAGATGAAGGTGTTGGACAGCGCCGGCAGCGTGATGCGCAGCATGGTCGGCAGGCGCACATGAACCAGCCGCTGCCAGGGCGTCAGGCCGATGGCTTTGCCGGCATCGAGCTGGCCGCGCGGCACGGCTTCCAGGCCGGAGCGGAACACCTCGACCAGATAGGCGCCGCTATAGACCGACAGCGTCAGCACGAACGAGGTCGGCGCGTCGTAGGCGACGTCGATCACCGTCGGCAGGCCGTAGAAGACGAGATAGACGAGCAGGATCAGCGGCACGTTGCGGATGAATTCGACGTAAGCCGCAATGATGGCGCGCACCACGCGTCCGGCCGAGACATACCAGACCGCCAGCATCAGGCCGATGACGACGCCGATGGCAATCGAAATCACGGCAAGCTCGAGGCTGAGCAGAAGGCCGCCCCACAGCTTGTCGAAATGCCGCCAGATCAGGTTGAAGTTGAGCGTATAGCCCATGCGTCTCCCGCAATAACCAAGGGGATGCGAACTAGAAGGCGGAAGGGCTAACCCTTCCGCCAGCGCTTGTCAGACAACCGGGAAACCCGGATGGCGGGCCGGCGGCTCTTGGCCGAAATAGTCCTTGAAGGCGGCGTCGTAGAGTGCGGTCTCATGGCCGAACATGGCGATGGTGAAGGTCTGGTTGACGAAGGTCAGCCAGTCCAGGTCGCCCTGCCTGACCGCCGCGCCGTAGAGCATCGAGTACCAGCTCTTGCCGGCATCGAAATATTTGTCGGGGTTGCGCGAGGCCAGCCAGCGCACGGTTGAAAGATCGACAGCGGCGGCATCGGCGCGTTTCGATTCCAGTGCCTGCAGCACATTGGCCTGGGTGTCGATCTGCAGCACCTGCGCCTCCGGCAGGGCGTAATGGACCGAGCTTTCGGCGTCGACATTCTGCAGGATCGAGATGCGCGTCGCCGAACCGCCGGCGAGCAGCTTGTCGAAGGTCTTGTTTTCCGCCGTCGGCAGCGTCAGCAGGGCGACGCCCTCGACATAGTATGGCCTGGAGAAGTGGATCAGCTGCGAGCGCTGCGCGGTCATGGTCATGAACTGGATGGTAATGTCGACCTTGTTGGTGGTGACATTGGGGATGCGCTGCGCCGGATCTTGCATGACGAACTCGACCTTGCTCGGATCGTCGAACAGACCCTTGGCCAGGATGCGGCCCATGGTGATGTCCATGCCGACCAGCTCGCCGGCATCGTTTTCGAAATGCCATGGCGCGTTGGTGCTGCCGGTGCCGACGATCAGCTTGCCGCGGTCAAGCGCGGTGCGCAGAACGCTGTCGGATGCGGCTTGTGCCGCCGCCTTTTCGGCGCTGACAGCGGTCATCACGCCCGCCGTTGCAAGCCCGGCCATGCCCAGTTTCAGAAAATCTCGCTTGGATGCGTCGTTCACTGCGACCTCCTGTTGTTTGAGTTCCCCTTACAGACACACGTGTCGCCGACCTGAATTGTCTCTTACAATAGACACATGTATCCTATACAAGACAGATACTAACATCAGGAATCAGTTATGCAAGACAGCAATGGACTCACGGATCGGGCGGAGCTTGGTCCAGCCGAGAGCCCGACGCCCGACAAGACCTCCGGCTCGCGCGAGAAGGGCCTCAACCGGGTGCTGGAGATCCTGGAATTCCTGCATGTCACGCAGCGCGCCATCGGCATTGGCGATCTCGCCAAGGGGGTGAATGCGCCGCGCTCCACCACCTATACGCTGGTGCGTTCGCTGGTCGATGCGGGTCTCCTGGAGATGGAGGGCGACGGCAACCGGGTCTATTTCGGCAAGAAGCTCTACCTCTATGGGATGGACTATGTCAGGGGCAACGACCTGCTTAGGCGGGGCCGGCAGGAGGTCGACAATCTGTCGCGCGAGACCGGCGAGACCTCCGAATTGTGCATGCTGCAAAGCGGGCGCTATACCATCGTCCATTCCAGCCCCGGCACCAGGCCGTTCCGCATCAGCTCGGCCACTGGCCTGCAGATCCCGCTGCCATGGACGGCATCGGGGCGGCTGCTTCTGGCCGGATTGGAAAGGGCCGCCATCCAGGACATGGTCTCGGAAGACGACCTTTTGCTGCCCGACGGCCGCAGGCTGCAGTTCGACGACTTCATTGCCGATATCGCGACGGCCAGAACGACCGGCTATTGCATCACTTCGGGGCTGGTCGACGCCTACACCAAATGCCTGGCCGCCCCTGTCTTCGCGGCCGCCGGCAAGGTCGAGGCGACGATGTGCCTGGTGGTGCCGATCGACACTTCAGCGGAGAAGACCGACGAATTGCTGACGTTGCTGCGCCATCGCGCGGCGCGGCTGTCGATAGCGGGGTGAGCAGTTAGGCCCCGAGGCCGTCGGCTAAGCGATGATGTCCGGAATGATCTTGTCTTCCAGCGCCATCAGCCGGTCCTTGAGGAAAAGCTTCTTCTTCTTCATGCGCTGGATCTGCAAGGGGTCGCAGCCCATGGCGATCATCGCATTGATGGCCGCGTCGAAATCGGCATGCTCCTGCTTCAGGCGGGAAAATTCGAGGCGGACATCGGCCTTTTCCTGGTCGGACATTCTCTACCGTCTGCATGTCTGCGGCGCCCGGCAATGGGCATGATTGGGCGGGGGCGGCATCAATTGCCGCCGGCGCGCAGCCAATATCACATATCACATTGTCGTGGAATGCTACCACGCAGCATTCGACATCGCAGCCGGATGGTGGCAGACTGTCATGGTGCCGTCACAGATGCGACCTGCGGTGGACGTGCCTTTGACGGCTGCAATCGAGGAAACCATGAAAGGGAGAACCAATCATGTCTCTTGCATCCCATCTTGATGAGTTGCAGCGGAAACACGGTGATATCGAACGCGAGATCGACGATGCGATGAACCATCCATCGGTCGACGACCTCGAAATCGTGAATCTGAAGCGACGCAAGCTGGCACTCAAGGACGAGATTGAAAAACTGAAGGCGAAACCGACGAGACACTGACGCCCTTCCAGGATTAGACGCGCCGCCTTGGCGCGTGACTATCGCTCCGGTGGCGACATGCCGCCGGAGGCCTGTTTTTGCTAGTGATTCCGATACTGTTGGCCGGCGAAACCCGTCTGTGGGGTCGCCGCGCTATTGCGATTTGGCGGCTCTGCTTGTCTGTCGCCATTGACAAGCCATCTTTGCTCCTCCACCTCATGCCCGAACCTCAGCGCTCTGCGCTGATAGCTGATCGAGCGTGCGTCGACGTGGACGTATGTCGCTCGGGTGATCAAGAGGCTGCCGGCATGACCGGGTATTTTTCCTCCCCCTTTGCGCGCCGGACATCGGTCGGCGTCGATGTCGGCGGCGTGGTCGTCGGCGGCGGCGCGCCGGTCGTCGTGCAGTCGATGACCAACACCGACACGGCCGATATCGACCAGACCGTCGCGCAGGTTGCGGCTTTGCATCGCGCTGGCTCCGAGATCGTGCGCATCACCGTCGATCGTGACGAGAGCGCCGCCGCCGTGCCGCGCATCCGCGAACGGCTCGAGCGGCTCGGCATCAATGTGCCGCTGGTCGGCGACTTCCACTATATCGGCCACAAGCTGCTGGCCGATCATCCGGCCTGTGCCGAGGCACTGGCCAAATACCGCATCAATCCTGGCAATGTCGGCTTCAAGGACAAGAAGGACCGCCAGTTCGCCGCGATCGTCGAAATGGCGATCAGGCATGACAAGCCGGTGCGCATCGGCGTCAATTGGGGGTCGCTCGATCAGGAGCTGCTCACCCGGCTGATGGACGAGAACCAGAGCCAAGGCTTCCCGCTGACGGCGCAGGAAGTAACCCGCGAGGCGATCGTGCAGTCGGCCATCCTGTCGGCCGAAATGGCCGAAGAGATAGGCCTCGCCCGCGAAAAGATCATCCTGTCGGCCAAGGTCAGCGGCGTGCAGGATTTGATCGCCGTCTATGCCGAGCTTGCCACGCGTTCCAACCATGCGCTGCATCTTGGCCTCACCGAAGCCGGCATGGGATCCAAGGGCATCGTCGCCTCGTCGGCTGCCATGGGCATCCTCTTGCAGCAAGGCATTGGCGACACCATCCGCATCTCGCTGACGCCGGAGCCGAATGGCGATCGCACACGCGAGGTGCAGGTCTCGCAGGAACTGCTGCAGACCATGGGCTTCCGTCAGTTCGTGCCGATCGTCGCCGCTTGCCCCGGCTGCGGCCGCACGACATCCACCGTGTTCCAGGAGCTCGCCCAGAACATCCAGGCCGATTTGCGCAAGAACATGCCGGTCTGGCGGGAGAAATATCCCGGCGTCGAGAACCTCAAGGTCGCGGTGATGGGCTGCATCGTCAACGGCCCCGGCGAATCCAAGCACGCCGATATCGGCATATCGCTGCCCGGCACCGGCGAGACGCCGACCGCACCCGTCTTCGTCGACGGCAAGAAGTCGGCGACGCTGCGCGGTCCGTCGATCGCCGCCGATTTCGAAAAAATGGTTGCCGACTATATCGAGCGGCGGTTTGGCCAGCACGGCAAAGCCGCGGCCGAATGAGCCATGCGGGGGCTGCTCAAAGCCGGTGTGATCCTGCTCTGCGGGCTGAGTGCCGGACAGGCACTTGCCGATCCACCGCAATCGCGCTCGGCGGCGAAACGATTGATCGGCCGTGTCTGTGACCTGATCGAGACGCATGCCGAGCGGAACGGCCTGCCGAAGGATTACTTCGCCCGGCTGATCTGGAAGGAAAGCCGCTTCGACCCCAATGCGGTGAGCCCGGTCGGTGCCGAAGGCATCGCCCAGTTCATGCCGGGCACCGCCAAGATGCGCGGGCTGGCCGATCCTTTCGACATCGACCAGGCGATCCCGGCTTCGGCGAAATATCTCGCCGAAATGAAGACCGGCTTCGGCAATCTCGGCCTGGCGGCGGCTGCCTACAATGCCGGCGAGAGCCGCGTTTCGCGCTGGCTGGATTCCGGCGGTTTCCTGCCGATGGAGACCGAGAGCTACGTCTTCGACATCATGGGCGAACCGGCCGACAAGTTTTCCGACAGCGCTTACGCCGGGACGGTCGAGCCGCTCGACGCGAAAACCAGCTTTGCCGTCGCCTGCCGCAAGCTGCCGGTGATCATGTCCAGAACCGTGGCGATGGCCTCGATCACTGTGAAGCCATGGGGCGTCCAGGTGGCCGGCAATTTCCGCAGGGGAGCTGCGATCAATCAGTGGCTGCGGGTCAGGAGCCGGTTTCCGGCGCTGCTTTCCGGTCGTGACCCGGTGGTCAGCCGGGTGCGCACGCCGATCGGCCGACGCGGCATCTACGCCGTCAGGATCGGCGTCGACGACCGTGCCGCCGCCAACGTCATCTGCCAGAAACTGCAAAGCGTCGGGGGCGCCTGTATCGTCGTGCGCAACCGATAGGCCGAGGGGGCGACATGACGGCCAAAATCGTCCTGCTTAATGGCGTCGGCAGCGCCGGCAAAAGCTCGATCGCCAGGGCGCTGCAAACGATCGCCACCGAGCCCTTCCTGCATGTCCAGATGGATGCTTTCATCGACATGCTGCCGCCGGCGCTGCAGGATCATGCCGACGGGTTTTCCTTTGAGACCGTGCTGGAAGACGGCAAGCCGTCGGTGGTGATCAGGAGCGGGCCGGTCGGCGCGCGAGCCATGCGCGGCATGCGCCATGCCATCGCCGCCATGGCCGGGCAAGGCAACAATCTCATTGTCGACGACGTCTTCAATGACGAGATAGCGGAGTACCGCATGCTGCTGTCGGGTTTCGATCTGCATCTGGTCGGCGTCATGGCGCCGCTGGAGGTGCTGGAAGCGCGCGAGGCCGCGCGCCGACAGGCTGCCTGGCCTGGCGCGCTGGCAATATGGACGCGTCCACAACGGCATGGACTACGACCTCGAAGTCGACACCAGCCGGCTGACGCCGCTTGAATGCGCCCGTCGCATCCAGGAAAGATTCCGACTATAGTGGCCGGTGTCTTTGACACGATTGCAGTTTTTACCAATTGCCCAAAAAGCCGATAGCCGTCTCTGGCCTGCAAAGTCGTGTCGATTAAATATTTATGAGCCCTGCTATAGTAAGACCGGTCGAAATTTCTGGCGAGACCTTTTGGGGGCCGTTAACGGGGGAGCATCATGGCAGTGGCAAATTTCCTTAGACGCGTTGTCGGCGAACTTGAAACGCCGCGCGCCAAACGGCCGTTCGGTTCTGGCTGGCTGTCCGGCTCGATTGGCTTGCTTGCCGGGGTCACCGCCCTGCTGATGGTCATCGTGCTGCGCTACCCGTCGCTTACATCGATGCCGGATCTGGCCCCCATCCACCAGATGCTGTTCTTCAAGCCGGTGCTCTATTTCGTCCTCATCTCCGGCTATATCCTGGCGATCCTCAGCATGACGCTGCGCAGGCAAAAGACGCTCGGCGCGGCAGCGATGTTCACTGTGCTGCTGGCGTCGCTGGTCGGCATGCTTCCGGTGCGCCATCAACTGCACATCGAAGGGGTGTTCTTCGGGCTTGATTTCTTCATCCTGAACGCTCTGTTCATGGGTGTGCTGTTCGTACCGCTCGAACGTCTTTTCGCGCGCAACAAGGATCAGACCGTGTTCCGCGACGAATGGCGCGAGGACCTGTTCTACTATCTGGTCTCATCGCTGCTGGTGCAGATTTTGACCTACCTGACCTTGGCGCCGTCCAACTTCGTCAATGCACAGGGCGCCCTTGGTTCGGTGCGCGCCTGGGTCCACGACTTGCCGTGGCTGGTGCAGTTGCTGGCGGTGATGTTCCTGACCGACCTTGCCCAGTATTGGGTGCATCGGGCCTTCCATCGCATTCCCTGGCTGTGGAAGTTCCATGCCGTGCACCATTCCGCCAAGTCGATGGACTGGATTGCCGGTGCGCGCATGCATTTCCTGGAAATCATCGTGCTGCGCAGCCTGACGGCCACCCCGATGTTCGTGCTGGGGTTCGATGAATCGGCTATCCAGACGTATATATTGATCGTCTACGTCTATTCGTCTTTCATCCATTCCAACATCGGAACCAGTTTCGGTCCAGTCGAAAAGGTGCTGGTGTCGCCGCGTTACCACCACTGGCATCACGGCCTCGAGAAAGAAGCGATCGACGTAAACTTCGCCATCCATTTCCCGCTGCTCGACCGGCTGTTCGGTACCCACCATATGCCTGAAGGACGCTGGCCGAACGGCTACGGCATTCACGGACATCCCGTTCCGAACGGATACTGGCAGCAATTCCTCTATCCCTTCCGGCGCGGCTAGACTGGATCCATTAGCGAAGCGCGCGTGTCACCGCGCCTGGCGAGGTAGCCCAATCCATGACAAGCGACAGAGCCCCCAGATGCGTGACGGCTACATAATCTGCGGCACGCCGAGAACCGGAAGCACATTGCTGTGCGGTCTGCTGGCATCGATGAAAACAGCCGGCGATCCGCACTCGTTCTACCGGCGGCAGGACAAGGCGGAATGGGCAGAAGAGTGGAAATTGCCGCATCCCGATACGATGAGCGCGCATGACTTCGATGTCGCCTACCTCAAGGCGGCAATCAGCGCGGGAAAGGGCGGAACAGCCGTCTTCGGCTTGCGCCTGATGCGGGAGAACCTGGGTGAACTCTCGGCCATCCTCGACCGGATCTACCCAGACCTGCCATCGGACAAAGCACGCTTTGAAAAGGCCTTCGGGCGGGTCCTCTACATCCATCTTTCGCGCGAAAACAAGCTGGCGCAGGCGGTGTCGCTGATCAAGGCCGAGCAGACCGGGCTTTGGCACATCGCGCCCGACGGAACCGAGATCGAACGAGTCGCACCGCCGCAGGAACCCCGCTACGATTTCAAGCGGATCCAGCGCGAGCTTGCCGAACTCGAAGCCTATGACGCGGGCTGGAACGTCTGGTTCGCGGAGCAGGGGATCGTCCCGCTGCGCATCGGCTATGAGCGCCTGTCAGGCGATCCGGCAGCGGCATTGGCATCCATCTGCAAGGCCCTGGGCGTTCCGGCGCCGAATGCCGCCGACGTAAAGCCGGGCGTCGCCAAGCTCTCGGACGAGATTAGTCTGGACTGGATGCGCCGCTATCGTCTGGACGCGGCGATTTGATCAAGCCCTCTTTACCGCGACCGTTTCGCTGAGCCATGTGCCGATCTTGCTGCCGAGGCGGTCGGGCGACACCGGCTTGGGCAGATAGTCATCCATTCCGGACTCGATACATTTGTCGCGGTCGCCCTTCAGTGCGTGCGCGGTGACGCCGATGATTGGTGTGTGATTGCCACTCGCTGCCTCCGCCGCCCGGATGGCGCGGGTCGCCTCGTAGCCGTTCATCTCCGGCATGGAGACGTCCATGAGGATCAGCTTCGGCCGCAGCGCCCGGTACATCTCGACGGCCGTGCGGCCATTGCTGGCGATGCGGTAGCTGAGGCCAAGCCCATTGAGGATCTGGCCGAACACCAGCTGGTTCACGTCATTGTCCTCGGCGATCAGAATATCGATCGGGCCGTTTGGCGTGGCGATCGATTCAGGCACTGTGGCCGCCGGAATTGCCGGGCCGCGAATGACGGTGAAGGCGGGTGGCGTCACGGGTGCCGCCTGCGGAACGACAGGCTCGCGAACGAACTGGGCCTTGCCGATCTGGGCCCGCGCTTTCTGGATGGCCGAGATGACGGTGCCGAGCAGGATGGCCGAGCGCGCCGGCTTGGTCAGATGCGCGGCGATGCCGAAATCGATGACCATCTTGCCGAAATCGACCTGATCGACCGAGGTCAGCAGCACCACCGGGATGGCGGAGAGACGGCTGTCGGCGGAAATCGCCTTGGCGACATCGGCGCCGTTCATGCCGGGCATTTGGTAGTCGAGGATGATGCAGTCGACCGCAGCAGCGAGTTGGCTGGCCCGGTCTAGGAAGGCGAGGCCGACGGCGCCGCTTTCGGCGGCCGCGCAGTCGAAGCTCCAGCTTCTGAGCTGCTCCAGCAAGATCTCGCGGTTGACCGGGTTGTCGTCGATGACCAGCACGCGGGCGCCGGTGACGTCGACCGGCACGATCTCGTTGCGCGTGTCCTGCTGATGCGCCGGCAGCGGCACGGCGAACCAGAACACCGAGCCGCGGCCGATCTCGCTTTCGACGCCGATCTTGCCGCCCATCAGGTCGATGAGGCGGGCGGCGATGGCAAGGCCGAGGCCGGTGCCTTCATGGCGGCGCGTCGACGAGCCGTCGACCTGCGCGAATTTCTCGAACACGTTCTCGAGCTTCTCGGCAGGAATGCCGATGCCTGTGTCCTCGACGCGGACCTTGAGCTGGACCATGCCGTCGACCACCTCGCCGCCGACATCGATCAGCACATGGCCCTTCTCGGTGAACTTCACCGCATTGCCGAGCAGATTGGTGACGATCTGACGGAACCGTCCGGCATCGCCGACGACATGGGCAGGCAGGCGCGGGTCGACGCGCACGATCAGCTCGAGGTTCTTTTCGGCGACGCGCGCCGACACCAGTGTGGCCACGTCCTCGACCGCTTCGGCAAGCCGGAAGGGTGCAGGATCGAGCGTCAGCTGACCGGCATTGATCTTGGAGAAATCAAGGATGTCGTTGATGATGGTGAGCAGCGCATTGCCCGATTTGACGATAACATCGGTGAAGGTCTTCTGCCGCGCGTTAAGCTCGGTCTTGGCGAGCAGTTCGGCCATGCCCAGCACGCCATTCATCGGCGTGCGGATCTCATGGCTCATATTGGCCAGGAATTCCGATTTGGCGCGGTCGGCCGCTTCGGCCTTGAACAAGGATACGGCGGATTCGGTGAAGGCGCGGCGGATCGCCTTTTCCATCGGCCGGAAGATCCAGAGGGCAACGATGGCAAGAACCGCGAACAGAAGGCCGCTTGCCCACAACAGCAGCCTGTCGCTGGAGGCGTCGGCCAGATGGCGTTCGCCATCCATGGCGGTCCGCACACGCATCAGCATCGGCTGGACGAACAGGTCGTTCTGGTTGAGGATTTCGCGCGAGCTCCATTCGTCGGTCTGTTGCGCCGCCGACATCAGGTTGAAGTTGCGCACGATGTCGCGCGACGACCAGAACAGGTCGCCGTTAACGGCGGCCGACGAGAGTTCGTCCAGCGTTTTGGCCGATAGGCTCGGCTTGATCGCGGCCAACTCCGCGGACAGTGTTTCGATCTCGCTGGTCAGGCGTTGCGAATGGCCGCGCGCGGCGGCGGCAAGGCCGTCACGGGTTTCGGTGCGCCAGGTCGTGCTGGCGGTTTCGGCAAAGCTGGAGGCGTTGCGCAGGTCGCGGGTGAAGACGACGAGATTGCTGCTCAGCGCGTCGATGTCGTGGCGGAAGGAATTGACGCGATTGAGCGCAAACATCACCGCGGTGGAAGCCAGCGCAAAGATGAGCAATCCCGAGATGTAGCGAATCCGGATCGAGCGGATGAAGAAAGAATATTCCGGCATGCGCAACCCCAACACATACGCATCATTTTAACGGTCGGGATTACGCTTGATTTACATTAAAATTCCGTTCGCGCCTGGCGGGCCGTCAAGATCCTCGCTGCACGTGCCCGGAGTTGGCGCCATAGAGGGTGGCATCGCATTCGCGCATCATGCGCAGTGCTTCTTCCTCGGTCAGGCCAAACTTGCGCATCATGCTCCGGATTTCGGGGCCTACAGCTATCTCCACCGGTCTTGCCGCCTGGCGGGTCTTCCTGGCCTTTTTCTTGGACATCAGTTCGTTTCCCGTCTTGACCGACACATGTTTCGCATCAGCCCTGGCCCGGTCTCACCGTGCTGCGCCAGACCATGGGCGCATGGCAGATCAGGCGGCTGCCAGCCTCCTCCCGCGCGCCGGTCGCGAGCCGCACGGCGCGCCTGGCGATCTCCTCGATCGGCGGCGAGAACGTCGTCAGCCGGTAAGAGGCCCAGTCGGCCTGTTCAATGTCGTCAAAGCCGATGACGCAGAGATCGCGGGGTACGTTGATGCCGAACTCGTGGCGGGCCGCATCGAGAAAGCCGCACGCAATCAGGTCGGTCACGCAGAACGCCGCATCCGGCCGCTGCCGGCCGGAAAAGAGCCGCCTGGCGCCATCGGCTCCGGTGGCATAGCCGGTGCGGCCCTCGCGCCACACGGTCACCTCCAGCCCTTCCTCCTGCGCCGCGGTAAGGAAGGCGGTTTCGCGGGAGAGCAGGCTGGGCGTGCCGGCAGCCGAGGTCACCAAAGCGGGGCGGGTACAGCCGGCCCGGATGAAGGCATGCAGCGCTGCCTCTGCGGCTGCAGCGTTGTCGACACCGATATTGTGCGGGCCGTCGAAGCGGTCATCGCGATTGATCAGCACCAGCCGCTGGCCGTTCTCAAGACAGGTGCGGATCAGCAACTGCGGCGGCGAGCCGGACAGAACGATGCTCGCATCGGCGCGATAGTTCAGCGTGTTGCGCAGCGCCTGGTCGACATGGTGGCTGGGGCCGGAGGTGTTGAACACCATGGCCATTTTGCCGGCGTCCCGCAGATGTTGGGTCAGCGCCTTCTGCAGGCGGGCATGATAGGGCGTGTCGCCATCGGCAACGATGAGGCAGACAATGCCGGTCGAGGCCCGCACCAGGCCGCGAGCCAGATGGTTGACGTGATAGCCGAGTTGCTCGGCCGCCAGCATCACTCGCTCGCGGGTTTCCCCGGAAACGGAAGCGCCGGGCGTGAAGGTACGTGACACCGCCGAACGTGAAACCCCGGCGAGGTCGGCAACCTGCTGGGCGCTGGAAAAACCGGTGCGGATTCTCGGAACCGTCAAGCCAACGCTCTCGCTGCTGTTTTCGTGATTCTTTGCACGCCCGTGCAATGTAATGCAACTCTTCTGCCATTGCCACCCACCGCACTTGACAGGCATGGCCGAATGCAACAGCTTTGCACAGCCGTGCAATACAAGCCGGCTCAAGAGTGGCATCGGAGGAATACCCTGTCCATTTCGCCGAAGACGGCATTGAGGGCGCGATTGTCCGGACCGGCTGCATGAGCAGGGCGGCGGCGCATCCGAAGGCGGACCGGCTGTCCAAGGCCGAGATGGACAGGCGTGCCGAGGTCTGCCGGAAACTGCTTGTCACGGCCGGGCAACTGGCGATGGAAGGCTATGCCCGGCAGGGCGCCGTCCAGCCGGTGGCGATGAAAGGCCCGCAGGATTTTCTCACTGAAACCGACGGTAAGGTCGAGGAGCACATCCGCGCCACGCTGGCAGAGGCTTTTCCGCAGGACGGGTTTTTGGGCGAGGAAGGCGGCGGCATCGGCTCTGCCCGCATGTGGGTCGTCGACCCGATCGACGGCACCGCCAATTTCATGCGCGGTATTCCGCATTTCTGCATTTCGATAGCTTTCGTCGAGGACGGCCGCAGCGAGATCGGCGGCATTGCCAATCCGGCCGTCGGCGAAACGTACTTTGCCCGTCGCGGGCAAGGCGCGACGCGCAATGGCGCGCCGATCCATGTGTCGCCGACGCAAGCGTTCGACCGCGCCTTTGTCGAGTTCGGCTGGTCGCCGAGGATTCCCAATCGCGACTATCTGGACAAGGTGAGCCTTGTCTGGGCACTCGGCGCCAATGTGCGGCGCTCCGGCTCCGGAGCGCTTGGGCTGGCCTATGTGGCCGACGGCCGCTCGGATGCCTATGCCGAGCTGCACATCAATTCGTGGGACTGCCTGGCCGGATTGCTGCTGGTGGAGGAGGCCGGCGGCCGGGTGAACCGGTTCCTCGACGGCGACGGCATGGCGAAGGGCAATCCCGTGCTTGCGGCAGCACCCGGTGTCGCGGCGACATTGTCCCAGGTGATCGGAGTGCCGCTCGACGACGGGTAGATCGTTTCCAGTGAGAAGACAGGGAGGAATATCGATGAAGACATTTGACAGTAAGCAAGGCTTGCGCGCCGCCTGGCTTGGCCTTGGCGCGGCGCTGGCCATGTTCGGATTGGCGAGTGCCGCCCAGGCGGCCGACCGCAGCCTCACAATGTATTGCGCCGTCGACGAGGCCTGGTGCCGGGCGATGGCGACCACCTACCAGAAGGAGACGGGCGTCAGCGTCGACATGACCCGCATGAGCGCTGGCGAAATCTACGCCCGCCTCCGGGCCGAGAAGGACAATCCGCAAGCCGATATCTGGTGGGGCGGCACCGGCGACCCGCATCTGCAGGCGGCGGAAGAGGGCCTCACCCAGGAATACAAGTCGCCGCAACTGGCAAACTTGCGCGACTGGGCGCTTAAGCAGGCCGACAGGTCGAAGAACCGCACGGTCGGCATTTATCTCGGTGCGCTCGGCTACGGCTATAATGAGGAAGATCTGAAGCAGCGCGGGCTGACCGCTCCGGCGTGCTGGGCCGATCTGGTCAAGCCGGAATTCCAGGGCGAGATCGAGATGGCCGACCCGAATTCATCGGGCACGGCCTGGACTATGCTTGCCACCATCGTCCAGCTGATGGGCGAGGACAAGGCATTCGACTATCTCAAGCAGCTCAACAAGAACATCGCCGAATACACCAAGGCAGGGGCCGCGCCGGCGCTCGCCGTCGGCAAGGGCGAGACGCTGATCGGCATCTCCTTCCAGCACGACGTGATCAATGCCGCGAAACAGAACCCTGCCGTGAAGGTGGTGTCGCCTTGCGAAGGCACCGGCTTCGAGATCGGTTCGATGAGCATCGTGACGGGCGCCAAGCATGCCGAAGAGGCGCAGAAATTCTACGACTGGGCGCTGAGCCCGGACGCGCAGAAGCTCGCGGCGCCGAACGGCAGCTTCCAGATCCCGTCGAACACCGCCACGCCGGTGCCGCCCGAGGCGCCGGACCTCTCGAAGATCAAGCTGATCGACTACGACTTCGCCAAATACGGCTCGTCGGCCGAACGCAAGCGGCTGTTGAAGAAGTTCACCGACGAGGTCCGCAATGGCGGTTGAGCGCGTTCTTTCGCGCTCACTCTAGCATCTGATCGCCGGCTGCCCTTCGCGGCAGCTGGCGCACCATCCTTTGGCAACAGAAAGACATTGAATGGCCGCGGTCGGTTCCATGGTCAGTTCCGCTCCTGGACGCAGCGCGCTCGCCTGGGTGATGGCCGCGTGGGCGAGCTTCGTGCTCTTGCCTTGGTACAAGGTCGAAGGCGGCTTCTTGTCGTTCGACTGGCTGGCACAGCCGGCGGATGCGACGCCGGCCATCTTGCTGGCGCTCGGTGGCCGGCCCTGGCTGTTGCCGCTTATCCTGCCGCTTCTGCTGGCGAGCTGGCTGGTGGCGCGCAATAACCCCAAGAGACTGGCGGTTGCAGGCGCGGCGGGCCTGCTGTGGCTGGCCATCGAAGGCTTTTCCATCATCCATTCGGGCTGGGGATTTGGCTTACTTACCCAGATCGCCGGCACGCCGGGACCGATACAGCCGGGGCTCGGCTGGGGTGCGGCGCTCTATGCCGTGGCGATGCTGATGTTCATCGCCGAGGCGCTCGCCGCGCGCGGCTGGTGCAAGGGCGACCGCTTCGTCGTCGGCTCGCTCTCAATCGTGATTGCTTCGCTGATCCTGTTCGTCGCCTATCCGCTGCTGTCGATCCTCACCTCGGCCATCAAGGACAATGACGGCAATGTCGTGCCGGCGCTGTTCGTCGAAAAGATCTTCAGCGCCAACATATGGAGCCTGCGCTGCCTCTATGGCGAGGGCTCCTGCGGCGTGGCGTGGAACACGGTGGCGATCGCAGTCCTCGTCGGCTTTTTCTGCACGGCGCTTGGGCTGGCTCTGGCGCTGATTGCGCTTCGCACCAAGCTGCCGGCCAAATGGCTGCTGCGCGGCCTGTCCATCCTGCCGATCATCACGCCGCCCTTCGTCATCGGCCTGGCGCTGATCCTGCTGTTCGGCCGCGCCGGCATCGTCACCAACCTCATGTCGGTGCATCTCGGCATTCCGCGCAGCCGCTGGATCTACGGCATGGCCGGCATCACCATCGCGCAGGTGCTGGCCTTCACGCCGATCGCCTTCCTGGTTCTGGTCGGCGTGCTGCAAGGGGTCAGCCCAAGCATGGAGGAAGCATCACAAACCCTGCGCGCCAGCCGCTGGCGCACGTTTCGCACCGTCACCTGGCCGTTGATCCGGCCGGGGCTGGCCAGCGCCTTCCTGATTTCGTTCATCGAGAGCATGGCCGATTTCGCCAATCCGCTGGTGCTGGGAGGCAATTTCAACGTGCTGTCGACCGATATATTCTTCGCGGTGGTTGGCGCGGCGCACGACCAGGGCCGCGCGGCGGTGCTGGCGATCGTGCTGTTGATGTTCACGCTGGCAGCCTTCGTCATCCAGCGCCGCTGGATCGGCAGCCGCAGCTACGTCACCGTCGCAGGCAAGGGCGATGGCGGTGTACCGGCGACGCTGCCCAAGGCCTTGCGGATCGGCTGCTACGCCGCCGTCGTTCCGTGGCTGGTTCTGACCATCGTGGTCTACGGCATCATCCTGGGCGGCGGTTTCGTGCAATCGATCGGGCGCGACAACACGCCGACGCTCGAATATTTCCTCACCGCCTTTTCGATCGAGAAAGGCGTCAATGGCTGGTTTTTCAGCGGCTCGGCCTGGCCGTCGCTGCTGATGACCATCGGCCTGGCGCTGGTGGCGATGCCGTTCACCGCGGCGCTCGGCATCCTGACGGCCTATCTGCTCGACCGGCAGCGTTTCGCCGGGCGCACCATGTTCGAGTTCCTGGCCATGATGAGCTTTGCGATTCCCGGCACGGTGATCGGCGTCAGCTATATCCTTGCCTTCAACGTGCCGCCGGTGCAGTTGACCGGCACCGGGCTGATCATCGTGATCTCCTTCATCTTCCGCAACATGCCGGTGGCGATCCGTGCCGGGCTCGCCAATCTCGGACAGATCGACAAGAGCCTGGACGAGGCATCGCTGACGCTTGGGGCGCGATCCTTCGCCACCTTGCGGCGGGTGATCCTGCCGATCCTGAAGCCGGCGATCGTGACCGCGATGATCTACAGTTTCGTGCGCGCGGTGACGGCGGTCAGCGCCGTCATCTTCCTGGCGAGCGGCCGGTTCAACCTTGCCACGGTCTACATTGTCGGGCGCGCAGATGTCGGCGAGTACGGCATCGCGATTGTCTATTCGGCGGTGATGATCGTCGTCATGATGGTCATCCTCATCGGCATCCAGCTGCTGGTCGGCGAACGCCGGCTCGGCCGGCGCCGTGCGGGTCCGGAAGCCGTCGTGGCGGCAATCTGATGGGGAGAAGCGGCGTGGATCAGACGGCGAAGAATGCTGCCCCGGTTGTCACGGACAGGCCGGCGGTGCGGTTCGAGGGCGTCACCAAGAAATACGGCGCGGTGATCGCCGTCGACAATGTCAGCTTCGACATCGCGCCGGCCAGCCTGGTGACGCTGCTCGGGCCCTCGGGTTGCGGCAAGACGACGACGCTCAGGCTGATCGCCGGACTGGAACAGACCAGCACCGGGCGCATCCTGATCGACGACAAGGACGTCACCTTGCTGTCCGCCGCCGAGCGAGATGTCTCCATGGTGTTCCAGTCCTATGCGCTGTTCCCGCACATGAACGTGATGGAGAATGTCAGCTACGGCTTGCGGGCTACGGGGCTTGGCAAGGCGCAGGCAGCCGAGCGCGCCGCCGAAAAGCTGTCGCTTGTCGGCCTGTCCGGCTACGAGAAGCGCCAGCCGAGCGAATTGTCCGGCGGCCAGCAGCAGCGCGTCGCGGTGGCGCGCGCCATCGTACTGGAGCCGAAGGTGCTGCTGTTCGACGAGCCGCTGTCCAATCTCGACGCCAAGCTGCGCCGGCGCGTGCGCGACGAAATCCGGGGTCTCCAGCAAGATCTGGCGCTGACCATGGTCTATGTCACGCATGACCAGGAAGAGGCGCTCGCCGTCTCCGACCGCATCATCGTCATGAACGCCGCTCGCGTCGCCCAGGACGGCACGCCGCGCGACCTCTACAACGAGCCGACCAACCGCTTCATCGCCGACTTCATGGGCGACGCCAATCTGCTCGACGTCGAGGTGCTTTCCAGCAATGCGACCAGTGCAAGGGTCAAGGTCGGACCCTTGCTGCTCGACATGTCGGGTCGCGGTAACGCTCCGGGGCCGGCGATGCTCGCTGTGCGCCCGAATGCCGTGCGCATCTTGCCCGGCCAGCCAGCGGGCACCATGAAGGGCCGGGTGGTCAAGAGCTCGTATCTCGGCGACCACATGGAATACCGCATCGCGATCAGCGATCCGGCGGTCGAACTGTTCGCGACATCGCCTGATGTCACACCCGCCGTGGCGGAAGGGACGATGGTCGGGATCGATTTCGATCCGGCGAAGATCGTGCTGATCAAAGACGATTGAACGCGCCGGGAAAGCACCTTCGAAAAAATCCAGCCTGAATGTCACACCGGCCGGTCTTGTCTCGTCATGATGGCGTACCCAACACAAGGACTGCAATCATGACCGCCAAAATCGACCTCTTCGCCGCCGCCCCTGCGCTGATCAAGCAGTGGCAGCGCGCATCGACCGAACTCTCTGTCGCCGCCGGGCTCGAGCACAGCCTCAACGAGCTGGTGAAGCTTCGGGCGTCGCAGATCAATGGCTGCGCCAACTGCATCAATCTGCATGCCACCGAAGCGCGCGAGAATGGCGAGACCGAGCAGCGCATCTATCTGCTGCCGGCCTGGCGCGAAGCGCCCTGCTACAGCGACCGCGAGCGTGCCGCGCTCGGCTGGACCGATGCGCTGACGCGCCTCTCGGAAGGACAGGACCGCGAAAGCGCCTATGATGATCTTAAGGCGCATTTCACCGAGGAGGAGCAGGTGAAGCTCACCGTTTTGATCAACATCATCAATGGCTGGAACCGCATCGCCGTTGGCTTCGGGCTCTACACCGACGCAGCAACGATACGCGCCAGCGCCAAGGCGGCCTGATGACGGCGACGGCACCCGACGACGCGGCAGCGGGCTTCGGCCCGCTGCGTCCGAAGCTGATGCGGGTCGCCTATCGCATGCTGGGCTCGGTGAGCGACGCCGAGGATGTCGTGCAGGATGCCTTCATCCGCTGGATGGGGACCGACCGCTCGCAGGTTCGCGAGCCAGAAGCGTTCCTGCGCCGCACGGTGACGCGGCTTTGCCTTGACCAGCTCAAATCCACGCGGCGCCAGCGCGAGACCTATATCGGCCCTTGGCTGCCCGAGCCCATCGTCGAAGAGGACGATCTTGAAGATGTCACCTTGCCGCTGATGTTGGCGCTGGAGCGGCTTTCGCCGCTCGAGCGGGCGGCCTTTCTGCTGCACGATGTGTTCGGGCTGGAATTCGAGGAGGTCGCGACCGCCATCGAGCGCGATTCAGCCGCCTGCCGCCAGCTTGCCGCTCGCGCACGGGGCCATGTCCGCGAGGCGCGGCCCCGCTTCAAGGTGGAGAAGCAGCGTGGCCTGGAGATCGCCGAAGCCTTTTTCGCGGCATCGCGCAGCGGCGACATGCAGGCGCTCGGCGCGCTGCTGACGGAAGATGTCAGCGCTCATGCCGATGGCGGCGGCAAGCGTCCGGCGGCTTTGGCGCCGGTGCTGGGCTTCGACGCCGTCATGAAGCAATACGCGCAAGTCGCGGCCTGGCTGCGCGACAATCGCTCGACGCTGGTGCGCATCGGCTTCGTCAATGGACTGCCGGGGTTCGTCACGCGGGAGGCCGATGGCGAATTGCAGACCACCGCGCTTGACATCGAGGACGGCAAGATCGCGGCCGTCTATGTCATGCGCAATCCCGACAAGCTCAGGCATCTGCACTAGACCTGAGATTGAATCGGGCGAAATAGCGGTTCGGCCTGCCTCCAAAGGCCGGCCTTTCCTGTGTGCGACCCGCATGACGATGTCAGGGGGCCTTTTGCGGTTGCCGCCCCCAACCTAGGATGCCTTCTCACCCTCAGATGTCTGGATCAGCCTGCGCGCGGCATCTGCTCCTGCCGCAAGGAAGCGATCCGACAATTCGGTCCCTGCCACCGCGCGGGCCAGTTGAAGCGCGCCGATGAGGGTCGCAAAGACGCCCATGGCAACGCCTTCCGGATCCCTGGCCTGCGGAAGCGCTGCAGACAACTGGCGCACCAGAACCAGCAAGCGTTCGGTATAGACTTGGCGCGTTTCGGGCGGCTGACGCGCGAGTTCCGGCAACAGGGCGGCCGACGCGCAGCCGGCTCCCGGATTGTCCCGGTGCTCAGCTGACAGATACGCCGCTATGCCCATCTCCGGACCACCGGCTGCCAATACCTCCTGCAGTTGCTGCGACTGGCTCTCCAGTGCCGCTACAAGGCTTTCACGCACAAGCTCCGCCTTGGATTGGAAATGCGGATAGAAGGCTCCGTTCGTCAGCCCGGCGTCGCCCATGATGGCTGCCAGGCCGGACGCGGCGATGCCGTCACCGCGAAAACGCTGGGCTGCGACCTCGACGATGCGATCGCGGGAGGCGTCCTTTCGGCCCTTTTCGTAGCGCATGGCGCTCTTCCTTTCTGCTATTGCATTATGGGTGTAATGTGATATTACGATCATAATTCAATCAACGGCAAAAAGCTAGCCCTCATGTCTGTGGAGTATCAAATGAGTACCCTTTCAGAAAGAACCGCAGTCGTGACCGGAGCCTCTTCGGGCATCGGCCGCGCCAGTGCCGAGGCCTTGGCGCGGGCGGGGTATACCGTCTTCGGGACAAGCCGCAGCAAGGCCGGCAACGGCCCGGCTAAGGTGTCCATGCTGACCTGCGACGTGACCGACGGGGAGTCCGTCAGCGCCCTCGTTGCAACCGTGCTGGCCCAGACCGGTCGTATCGATCTGCTGGTGAACAATGCCGGTGTCGGCCTGCTTGGCGGCGCCGAGGAATCTTCGGTCGCACAGGTGCAGGCTCTGTTCGACGTCAATCTGTTCGGCGTCATGCGCATGACCAATGCGGTGTTGCCGTCGATGCGGCGCCGCGGCCAAGGGCGCATCGTCAACATCGGCTCGATTCTAGGATTGGTGCCCGCGCCATACTCAGCGCACTACTCGGCGGTCAAGCACGCGCTGGAGGGCTATTCGGAATCGCTCGATCATGAGGTTCGCGCCTTCAACATTCGCGTCTCGGTCATCGAGCCGGCATTCGTGCGCACCGTCTTCGACCAGAACGGCATCGAGCCGGATTCCCTGTTGAAGGACTACGATCAGGCGCGCGCCGGTCTCAAGGCGCTGCTTGCCGATGTGATGCCCAAAGCCGATCGGCCGGAAGTGGTGGCGGATGTGGTCGTCAAGGCAGCGACCGACGCCCGTCCGCGACGGCGCTATACCGCAGGGAAGGCAGCGCGCCAGGTCAGCCTGCTGCGCCGCTTCGCCCCCGCGGAGATGTTCGACAAGACCTTGCGCAAGCAGTTCCGCTTGCCGGTCTGAACAACGGCGGGACGGAGAATTTCACGCACAGACAGCAGGCCAACAGACACTTTCAGAAAGTCACTGCCATGAAGGCATTCGTTGTCGATAAATATAGCAAGAAAGGCATTTTGCGGCTGGCCGAGATGCCGGAGCCGGAGCTGCTGGACAATGACGTCCTGGTCGAGGTCCATGCCGCCGGGGTGAACCTGCTGGATTCCAAAATCAGAACCGGCGAATTCAAACTCGTCCTTCCCTATCGCCGGCCCTTCATCCTCGGTCACGACGTTGCCGGGAGGGTTGTCAGGGTGGGCTCGAAAGTCCGCAAATTCAAACCCGGCGACGCCGTCTATGCGCGGCCGCGCGACGGCCGGATCGGGACATTCGCCGAATTCATCGCAATCGATGAAGCCGACGTGGCGCTGAAGCCGGCGAACCTCAGCATGGAAGAGGCGGCCTCGGTCCCGCTGGTCGGTCTGACCGCCTGGCAGGCTCTCATCGAGAGGGCGGGTCTGAAGACAGGCCAGAAGATCTTCATCCAGGCTGGCTCCGGCGGCGTGGGGACATTCGCCATCCAGTTGGCAAAGCACCTCGGCGCGATCGTTGCGACAACAGCGGGCGCGGCAAGCAACGATCTGGTCAGGGATCTCGGCGCCGATGTCGTCGTCGACTACAGGAAGGACGACTTCGAGAAAATCCTGTCGGGCTACGACGTCGTCCTGAACAGCCAGGACGCCAAGACGCTTGAGAAATCCCTGACTGTGCTGAAACCGGGTGGGAAGCTCATCTCGATTTCCGGTCCTCCGGATCCCGAATTTGCCTGGAAACAGGGACTGAACGTGGTGCTAAGGCTGCTGCTGCGGCTGCTGAGCCGTGGTATCAGGACCAAAGCCAAGCGCCGGGGCGTGGGATTTTCGTTCCTGTTCATGTCGGCGCAAGGTGAGCAACTGAGCAAAATCACGTCCCTCATCGAAGATGGGGCGATTCGCCCGGTCGTCGACAGGGTCTTTCCTTTTGAAGCGACCAATGAGGCGCTGGCTTACGTCGAAACAGGACGCGCCAAGGGCAAGGTCGTCGTCAAGGTCAGATAGCGCGCCCAGTTGCTTTGGGGCATTTGAGAGACACCAAGCAAGGCAGCGCAAGGCCGACAAATTCCGAAAACGGTTCGGCATCCGATTGCCCAAACCTCAGTTGTTGCGGATTGCCACGAAGCTTGCCGCTGCCTTCAGCAAGGCTGCCTGTTCACCGTAAGGCTCAAGCAATTCATGGGCCTGCTTGACCAGCCCATGGAGCTGGCTGCGCGCCCAGTTCGCGCCATGCAGCGCGACCAGCGTCGCCTTGCCGGCGGCTGCGTCCTTGCCGGTCGCCTTGCCCATCTGGCTGGCATCGGCGGTCAGGTCGAGCAGGTCGTCGGCAAGCTGGAAGGCAAGCCCGACCGCCGAGCCGAATTCGGCCAGCCGGTCGCGGTCCTGCGGTGCAGCGCCGGCAATGATCGCGCCGGCTTCGCAGGCGTAGCGGATCAGCGCGCCGGTTTTCATCGCCTGCAGCCGGACGATGCCGGCCTCGTCCGGCCTGTTGCGCTCGGCTTCGAGATCGAGCGTCTGCCCGCCGACCAT
>NZ_AYVK01000051.1:0-43344 GCF_000503155.1 Mesorhizobium sp. LSJC285A00 | reverse complement strand
GTGTTCGTTGAATAGATGGCGCCAAGCGATTCAGGGGATTGGGCTTCTTCGCCCGAGGCCCGGCGCGAGGCACCCCCCTCTGGCCTGCCGGCCATCTCCCCCGCAAGGAGGGAGATTGGCAGCTTCGGCGCCACGCTCATTCAGCAACGTTGAAAAATGGCGAAAGCCGCAGCGACATCTGATCTCCCCCCTTGCGGGGGAGATGGCCGGCAGGCCAGAGGGGGGTGTGCCGAAGCGCTTGCATCGAGGATTGGCCTTAGCCCTATCCATGTTCGTTTCGACTTGCTCCCCCGCCGACGCCGATCCCCTGCCCGCCGGCTTCGTCCGCCTGGCCGATGTCGATCCCTCGATCCGCCAGGAAATCCGCTATGCCGGCCTGGAAAATTTCCTGCATCGCAAGGCCGATGGCTACGACGCCCCAATCTGCATCCTCACGAAGCAAGCTGCGCATGCGCTGTCCGGTGTGCAGAAAGCGCTCGCCGCCGATGGCCTGACGCTGGTCGTCTTCGACTGCTACCGCCCGGCCCGCGCCGTTGCCGACATGGGCAAATGGACCAGAGAGGGCGGCCCGCCCGATCCGCAATGGTACCCTCAAGTGCAGCGCGGCGACCTCATCGCCAAGGGCTATATCGGCGAATTGTCCACCCATTCGCGCGGCTCGACCGTCGATGTCGCCATCGCCCGCAGCGACGGCAAGAACAAGTCATCCGCCGCTTGCGGCGCGCCCGGCGCCGGCACGCTCGATTTCGGCACCAGCTTCGACTGTTTCGACCCGGCAAGCGAAACCGCACATCGCCCATTGGCGGCAGAAGCGGCGGCAAACCGCAAAAGGCTGCTCGACGCCATGCGCGCCGGCGGCTTCAAGAATTATGCGCGAGAGTGGTGGCACTACACGCTTCGGGATGAGCCGTTTCCAAAGCTGCGCTTCGATTTTCCCATCACTGCGGGCTGAACCGCCCGGTGCTACACCGAGCCTTCCCTCACTCGGCCTTGCTTCTGCGGTGTCAGCTCCTACATAGCGTCAAACCGGCCGGATTTGGGTTAGACCAATATGAGGAAAATATTTCCTTCCGAAACCCAATATCGGCGGAAATTTCCTTCGAGTGGACAAAAAAGGCAACGTTGAATGCATCTAATTTCTATCAATTCGATAGAGTTCAGCCGTCATCAACGGAGGCGGGAATGACCAAACCTCATTTCAAGAAACTGCTCGGCGCACTGGTCGCCACATCGATCCAGTTCGGCACGCTCGGTTTCGCGTTTGCCGATACGACCATTCTGAACGTGTCCTACGACCCGACACGCGAACTCTACAAGGCCTATGACGAAGCCTTCGTCGCACACTGGAAGGCCGAGACCGGCGAGACGGTCACCATCCAGCAATCGCATGGCGGCTCCGGCGCCCAGGCCCGCGCCGTGATCGACGGCCTCGATGCCGATGTGGTCACGCTGGCGCTCGAAGGCGACATCAACGCCATCGTCACCAAGTCGAAGAAGATCAACCCGGACTGGCGCAAGAAGTTCG
This sequence comes from Mesorhizobium sp. LSJC285A00, assembly GCF_000503155.1. NCBI lineage: Bacteria > Pseudomonadati > Pseudomonadota > Alphaproteobacteria > Hyphomicrobiales > Phyllobacteriaceae > Mesorhizobium > Mesorhizobium sp. LSJC285A00. The sequence goes on along the minus strand of NZ_AYVK01000051.1, from coordinate 41,819 downwards.
AGAACAATTCGGCGCCTTACACCTCGACCATCATCTTCCTGGTCCGCAAGGGCAACCCGAAGGGCATCCACGACTGGAGCGATCTGGTCAAGGACGGTGTCCAGGTGATCACGCCGAACCCGAAGACGTCGGGTGGCGCCCGCTGGAACTACCTTGCCGCCTGGGCCTATGCCAACGCCAATGATGGCGGCGACGAAGCCAAGAACAAGGAATTCGTCGGCAAGCTCTACGCCAATGCTCCGGTGCTCGACACCGGTGCGCGCGGCTCGACGGTCACCTTCGCGCAAAAAGGCATCGGCGACGTACTGATCGGCTGGGAAAACGACGCCTATCTGGCGCTCAATGAATTCGGCGCCGACAATTTCGAGATCGTCTATCCCCCGACCTCGATCCTGGCCGAGCCGCCGGTGGCGATCGTCGACGCCAATGTCGATGCCAAGGGCACCCGCAAGGTCGCCGAAGCCTATCTCGGCTGGCTCTATTCCAAGGAAGCCCAGACGATCATCGCCAAGAACCACTATCGTCCGGCCAAGCCCGAGCTGGTGGATGCGGCTGACATTCCGAAGACGCCCGAAATCAAGCTGATCTCCATCGACGATCCGCTTTTTGGCGGCTGGAAGAAGGCACAGCCTTATCATTTCGGCGACGGTGGTATATTCGACCAGATCTACAAGCCGGCCCAGTAGGATTTAGATCAGGACGACATGACCATAGCACCCGCCAAGGCGGGGTGGCGATTCAGACAGCCGAGTGTCATTCCGGGTTTCGGATTGACGCTCGGCTTCTCGCTTGCCTACCTCACGCTCATCATCCTCATCCCCCTGTCGGGCCTGATCTGGCGCTCGGCAGCCCTCGGCTGGACCGATTTCTGGGCGATCGCCACCGACCGCCGGACCATCAACGCACTCGAAATCAGCTTCGGCACAGCCTTCATCGCAGCCGCCGTCAACGTCGTCTTCGGCACGCTCGTCGCCTGGGTGCTGGTGCGCTACCGCTTCCCCGGCCGCCGCGTCGTCGACGCCATGGTCGACCTGCCCTTCGCGCTGCCGACCGCGGTCGCGGGCATTGCGCTGACCACTCTTTATGCGCCCAATGGCTGGATCGGCCATCTCCTGGCGCCGCTCGGCATCAAGGTCGCCTACACGCCGCTCGGCATTGTCGTGGCGCTTGTCTTCATCGGCCTGCCGTTTGTCGTGCGCACGGTGCAGCCGATCATGGAGGAGATCGACAAGGAAGTGGAGGAAGCCGCCGCGACGCTCGGCGCCAACCGCTTCCAGATCATCACCCGCATCCTGTTTCCCGGCCTGGCGCCGGCCATCATCACCGGCTTCTCACTCGCCTTCGCGCGCGGCGTCGGCGAATACGGCTCGGTCATCTTCATCGCCGGCAACCTTCCCTACAAGTCGGAGATCGCACCGCTTCTGATCGTCATCCGGCTCGAGGAGTACAATTATCCGGCGGCCACCGCGATCGCGGCGATCATGCTTTTGCTGTCGTTCGTGATGCTGCTGGTCATCAACCTGGCGCAGTCATGGAGTCGCAAGCGCTATGGCTGACCCCGAGATCAAATCCTACGAACCGCATCACGAGAGCCGGTCGGCGGCGGTGACCGAAAGCCGGCCGGTGCGGCTGCTGCTGATGGCGGTGGGCTTCGCCTTCCTCGCCATCTTCCTGCTGCTGCCGCTGATCATCGTCTTCCACGAGGCGCTGGCGAAAGGCATTGGCGCCTACACGGAATCGCTCTCCAATCCCGATACGCGCTCGGCGATCCGGCTGACGCTGCTGGTGGCGGTGATCGCCGTGCCGCTTAACGTCGTCTTCGGCATTTCGGCTGCCTGGGCGATCGCCAAGTTCGAGTTCAAGGGCAAGGCTTTTCTGACCACGCTGATCGACCTGCCCTTCTCGGTCTCGCCGGTCATTTCCGGCCTGGTCTATGTGCTTTTGTTTGGCGCTCAGGGACTGTTCGGTGAATGGCTGAAGGCGCACGGCATCCAGATCTTGTTCGCCGTGCCCGGCATCGTGCTCGCGACCATCTTCGTCACCTTCCCCTTCGTTGCCCGCGAACTGATCCCGCTGATGCAGGAACAGGGCAACGGCGACGAGGAAGCCGCGCTCTCTCTCGGCGCCAATGGCTGGCAGACCTTCTGGTACGTGACGCTGCCCAACGTCAAATGGGGATTGCTCTACGGCGTGCTTCTGTGCAACGCCCGCTCGATGGGCGAATTCGGCGCGGTCTCGGTCGTGTCGGGCCACATACGCGGGCTGACCAACACCATGCCGTTGCATGTCGAAATCCTCTACAACGAGTACAACGCCGTCGGCGCTTTTGCCGTCGCTTCGCTGCTTGCCGGCCTGGCGCTGGTCACGCTGGTCTTGAAAACACTTCTTGAGATGCGCTACGGCGCCGAGATCGCCGCGACGCGCGGACATTAGATGCATGTCGCCCAAAAGTGTGAAGCGGTTTTGGGATAACGACATGCATCCACTAAAAAGGGACATTTGATGGAAGTTCGCGTTGCCAACGTACGCAAGGAGTTTGACCGGTTTCCGGCCCTCCATGACGTATCGCTTGACATCAAGTCGGGTGAGCTGATCGCGCTGCTTGGGCCATCCGGCTCCGGCAAGACGACGCTGCTGAGGCTTATCGCCGGCCTGGAGCGGCCGACGCGCGGAAAGATCTTCTTCGGCGACGAGGACGCCTCGCACCGCTCGATCCAGGAGCGCAATGTCGGCTTCGTCTTCCAGCACTATGCGCTCTTCCGGCACATGACGGTCGCCGACAATATCGGCTTCGGCCTCAAGGTGCGGCATGGACCGTCGCGACCACCGGCGGCCGAAATCCGCCGACGCGCCTCCGAACTGCTCGATCTCGTTCAGCTTTCCGGCCTGGAAAAGCGCTATCCGGCGCAACTTTCCGGTGGCCAGCGCCAGCGCGTGGCGCTCGCCCGGGCCATGGCCATCGAGCCCAAGGTGCTGTTGCTCGACGAGCCGTTCGGCGCGCTCGATGCGCAGGTGCGCCGGGAACTCCGCCGCTGGCTGCGCGAGATCCATGACCGTACCGGCCACACCACCGTCTTCGTCACCCACGACCAGGAAGAGGCGCTCGAGCTTGCCGACCGCGTCGTGGTGATGAGCCAGGGCCGCATCGAGCAGGTCGGCTCCGCCGACGAGATCTACGACACGCCGAACTCGCCCTTCGTCTACTCCTTCATCGGCGAATCGAGCATGCTGCCGGTCAAGGTTGAGAATGGCGAGATCTGGCTCGCCGACCGTCCGATCGGCGTGTCGGCGCCGCACGCACCCGAGGGCGATGCGACGCTGTATTTCCGCCCGCACGATATCGAACTGCTCGACGGCTGCAGCGGCTGCATCGCCGGCACGGTCGCCGCCAGCCGCCGCGTCGCCGGCACAAGACGCGTCGAACTGGAAATCGGCGGCGAGCGCCAGCGCGTCGAGATCGAACTGCCTGTGGACCATCCTGCGGCGCAGAAGAGCCGGGTGGCGTTCAGGCCGAGGCGCTGGAAGCTTTTCCCGGCGGCATAGACATCGATCCGGCGCTACTCCAGCCAGTTCTCGACCGTCAGGCCCTTGATCCGACGGAACTCAGCGGTGTTGGCCGTCACCAGTGTCGTCCCCAACACACAGGCATGGGCAGCAATGAAAAGATCATTGTGGCCGATTGGCTGGCCTCTGGCCTCCAGCTCGGCACGAAGTGCTCCGTATTCGTTATCCATCGGCACATCGAGCGGCAACACAGGAACCTCGGCGAGCAATTCCTCCACCTTGGCGAGCAGCTTGGCCGATCTCTTGCGGGCGCAGCCATAACGCAGCTCCGAGGCGACAACGATGCTGGTGCACAGGGCACCGTCTCCCGCGCGAACCGCCGCACTGGCAGCCTTGCCGGCAGGGTTTCGGATCATGTCGCTGAGAATGTTGGTGTCCAGCATGAACCGCATCAAAAGATATCCTCAGGCCCCACGGGCGCATCATGGATCTCGGGAAAGTCGTCTTCAGGACCAAGCGGCGGCTCTTTCGCCCATTGGGTGAGCAAGGCGGTGAGGCCTGGTTGACGGACCGGCTCGATGATCAGCCGGTCGCCATCGCGGCTGATCAGGACCTTCTCGCCAGGCAGCTCGAATTCGACAGGGATGCGAACCGCCTGACTGCGGTTGTTGCGAAACAACTTCGCCTCCCTGGGCGGTGGTATTGAGTGACGGTGCTGCGGCATGGCAGCCTCCCCTGTCTGTTCCACTTGTATATGCCATTTGTATATGCCACTCGGCCTCGAATTGCAAACCACAGAAAACCCCAACGCATCGGCATTTCGGCTGGAATGAAATTTCGCCGATAACCTGCTTCAGCGATTTCTTTTTCGCTGCAACGCCATACGTCTGCCCCGTGTGCCTCGCAGTACACCCTCCGGCCCGGCTATGTTCTGGCAACGCATTGCACATCGGAGCCTGTTTTCATGAAGCGTTTTTTGCTCAGCGTAGCCGCCGCCGGCCTGATCCTCGCCTCTTCGCAGGCTTGGTCGGCCGACAAATTGCTCAACGCTTCCTATGATGTCGGCCGCGAATTGTTCGCCCAGGTGAACAAGGCTTTCGTCGCCGGCCATCCGGGCGTCACCGTCGACCAGTCGCACGCCGGCACCTCGGCGCAGGCGCGCGCCATTGCCGAAGGCCTCGGCGCCGATGTCATCACCTTCAACCAGGTCACCGACATCGACTTTCTGGTCAAGAAAGGCCTCGTCTCCGCCGACTGGCAGAAGGATTTCCCCGACAACGCCTCGCCCTTCTATTCGCTCCCATCCTTTCTCGTCCGCGCGGGCAACCCCAAGCACATCAAGGACTGGGACGACCTCGTGCGCGACGACGTGCAGGTGATCTTCCCCAACCCCAAGACCTCGGGCAATGCGCGCTACACCTATCTGGCCGCAACCGCCTACGCCAAGGAAGCCTTCAAGGGCGACGACGCCAAGGTGAAGGAGTTCGTCACCAAGCTGTTCAACAACGTGCCGATCTTCGACACCGGCGGGCGCGCCGCCACCACCACCTTCGTGCAACGCGAGATCGGCGACGTGCTGATCACCTTCGAGTCGGAAACGCGCGGCATCCGCAAGGAGTATGGCAACGACAAGTTCGAACAGGTCACGCCAACGGTCAGCCTGCTCGCCGAATTCCCGGTGGCGATCGTCGACAAGGTCGCCGACGAGCACGGCAGCCGTGACCTCGCCAAGACCTATCTCGATTTCCTCTACACGCCCGAGGGCCAGACCATCGCGGCTGAAAATGGCCTGCGCGCCCGCAACGCTGAAGTCGCGGCAAAATACAAGGCCGACTTCCCCGATGTCCGCCTGCTGACGGTGGAAGACGTCTTTGGCGGCTGGGACAAGGTACAGAAGGAGCACTTCGCCGCCGGCGGTCTGCTCGACCAGACCTATGGCAGCCGCTGATATCAGCAGCGTTCGACCTCACCTCACAAGAAAGCCGGCGCTTTGCCGGCTTTTTTGATTTCGCGCGCCGACAAACGGCTTTCAGGCGGAATCTGTCGCGATCGGCGAAAACGTTACAAAGAATCAACGCCTTTGTGCCTAACATCTCAACCGGGCGGCTTGTTCTACGCGAAACCGGGTTGTTCAGGCGAAACGTCATGATTTGCACACAAACAACCGCCAGATGCGGGTGGTTGGGGTTTTCATGAACTGAAGCGGGCATGCTTACCAAAAAAGGCAAATACGGCCTCAAGGCCCTCGTGCATCTTTCCGGCCTGCCGGTCGGCCAGCTTGCATTCGTCAACGACATCGCGATCGCCAACAACATCCCGAAGAAATTTCTGGATGCCATTCTGGGCGAGCTGCGCAATGCCGGCTTCGTCCTCAGCCGCAAGGGCAAGGAAGGCGGTTATCGCCTCGCCCGGCCGGCTTCCGAAATCAAGATCGGCCACGTCGTGCGCGTGCTGGACGGCCCGCTCGCTCCCATACCCTGCGCCAGCCGCACGCAATACCAGCGCTGCGAGGATTGCGACGAGGCGACCTGCCAAGTCCGGCACATGATGCTGGAAGTGCGCCAGGCGATCGCCGAAGTGCTGGACAATCGCAGCCTCGCCGCCATGCGCGACGCCGACAATGATGATTTTCCGGTCGAACTGACATCGCAGATCTAAATTAGAGCATGGTCCCGAAAAGTGCGAACCGGTTTTCGGACAAGATCATGCTGAAATGAGAGTCCTCAGACCAGGCCGAGCTTGCCGGCCAGGCCGACGCGCTGGATTTTGCCGGTGGGACCCTTGGGTATCTCCTGGAGAAACAGGATGTGGCGCGGCACCTTGAACTCGACGATCCGGCTGCGCGCGAAATCACGAATCTGCTCGGCATCGGCGGTGGCGCCCTCGGCCAGCACGATGGCCGCACCCACCTCTTCGCCGAGCATGGCGTGCGGCACGGCGAAGGTCACCGCCTGCGCCACCAGCGGATGATCGAGCAACACATTGTCGACCTCGAGCGGCGAGATCTTTTCGCCGCCGCGATTGATGATCTCCTTCAGCCGCCCGGTGATCTTCAGATCGCCATCCTCGTCGATGAGGCCCTGGTCGCCGGTGCGGAACCAGCCATCGCTGAAGGCAGCTTCATTGGCCACCGGATTGTCGAGATAGCCATCATGGATGTTGGCGCCGCGCACCGCGATCTCGCCCTTTTCACCCGCCGGCAGGATCGTCCCCTTGTCGTCCAGGATCGTCACCTGCGGACCCGCAGGCAGGCCGACCGAGCCTGGCTTGCGGCGTGCCGGCGGCAGGCCGTTGGATGTCATCTGGTGCGCCGCCTCGGTCATGCCATAGGCCTCGACCACCGGACAGCCGAAGACGCGCTCGAGGTCGCGGAACACGGTGTCGGGAAGCGCTGCCGAAGACGAGCGGATGAAGCGCAGCCGCGCAGCCGCGATGGTTTCGCCATTGCGGGCGGCGCGCGCCAGGATCGCCTGATGCATGGTCGGCACCGCGCTGTACCAGCTCGGCCGGAAATCGCCCAGCCAGCCGTAGAATTTGAGCGGGTTGAAGCCCGGCGTGCAGACAACAGCGCCGCCGACTGCCAGCTGTGCGCTGAGCGCCGCCATCAGCCCGTGAATGTGGAACAGCGGCATCACGTTGAGACACATATCGTTTGCCGACAGCGCCAGGGTGCTGGCGATGTTGGCCATCGATGCCTGCAGATTGCGCTGCCGCAAGCCGACGATCTTCGGTCGCGCCGTGGTTCCCGATGTGTGCAGGACAAGCGCGAAATCGTCGGGTCCGTTGAACTGCATATCGTCGAGGCGAGCCTCGCTGGCAGCCTCCACCTCGGCGTCGCCCGCCAGCAGAAACTCGCCAGCCTTGGCGCCGTCAGTCACGACGACGTCGAGCACCGCAATGCCGAGCCCCTTTGCGGCGTTGCGCGCGGCATCGCCCATGCCTTGTCCGCACAGCAGCAGCTTCACATCGAGATCGCCGAGATAGAAGCGGAATTCGTCTTCGCCGTAAGCCGGATTGAGCGGCGCCGCCGTCGCCAACGCCGAGACCGCCAGGAAACAGGCCGCCGTTTCCGGGCCGTTGGGCAAGACGATGCCGACGGCCGTGCCGCGGGCAACGCCACGCCTGGCGAGATCGCCGCAGAGCTTGTCGACAAGATTGGCGAGGCCGGCAAAGCTCAGGGACGGCCGGTCCGGCGCCATCAGCGCCACCGCAGCCGGCCGCCAGGGCGCCAGTTGGGGAAGTGCTACCGATAGGGCCTGTTTCAAGTTCGAACCCTGAATGGCGTTCACCATGGCCTTGCCGGCGCCGATTGCGCGCCCGTGGCAGACGCAGTAAAGCGATTTCCGGACGCACGCAAGAACAGGTGGACACCGATCGGATGAGGCTGCCGTGGTTGGGAAAATCCCGGAAAGCCGACCGGACACCATCTTCCGCCGTCATTTATCATACGGAAATCATCGCCGACATCCTGGTGCCCGAACGCGCCGAGCATGTCCGCTTCTTCAGCCGCAAGCAGGTCCGCGCCGGCAAGTTGCGCACCTTCAACAACAGGGATTTCCGCGAGCTGCTGCTGGCCGCCTTCTATCTCGGGGTCGCGGCATTGCTGCCGGTCAATTGGTGGGCCGCGATCTGCAGTCGCATATCGGGGCGGCGCCTCAAGCGCCATATCCGCAAGGATTTCGTGCGCTACGCCGCCGCGACGCGCGCCGTGCTCGGCAATGGCATCGATGCGCAAAGGCAGTTCAGGGCCTTGCTCTGCGCCAACCACCGCCGGCGTTTGCTGCTTGCCGCGCATCTCATCGGCCGCCGCTGGTCACCTGATATCCGGCTGGAGGGCCTGGAAGGCCTGCAAGCGGCGCTGAAGCGCGGCCACGGCGCTATCATCTGGTGCGATCAGTTCACGGCACAGACCATCATCGGCAAACGCGCTCTCCATGAGGCCGGTATCGAGACACACCAGCTCAGCGTCAGGGCTCACGGCATATCCGATTCGACCTTCGGCTTGCGCTTCCTGAACCCGCCGATGGTTCGGGTCGAGAACCGTTTCCTGAAAAGCCGGATCGTGTTCGACCGCAGCGACGCCTACCAGGTCACCGGCCGGATCCAGAAGATCCTTGGCAGCAACGGCGTCGTATTGGTGACCAACACCGTGCATGCCGGCTCGACATTCACCGAAGTCGGCCTTGGCGAGAGCGGCTGGACTCACCTCGCCTCGGCGCCGACGAATTTCGCTGCCAGAGGCAAGGCGGCGCTGTTTTCCATGTCGACCTTCGAGACCGATCCGTTCCGCCAATACCGCGCCGTCCTAAGTCCCGAACTGGTGCCGGCCCCGGCAGAGGCCGGCGAGCGCGCGGCCAGAGCCGGCGCCAAGAACATGGCGCTGCAGGCCGAGTACATATTGCTCAAGCGCGACCGCTTGCTGGAGGCGCTGAAACTCTATCCCGAGCAAATGATGGTCTGGTCCGGCGCCGACCGGTTCACCGAACGACCGGAAACCGCCTTGCCCGACGAGGGTGGTTCATGATTTTGCGCCGGCCAGCAGGCTGGCAACGGCGGTGACGATCTCAGCCACTGGAAGTGTGGCGTCGGCCGTCAGCGCCCGCTCGTCGGCGCCAGGCGGCTCAAGGATGGCGAACTGGCTTTCGACCAGGCTTGCCGGCATGAAATGGCCCTTGCGGTTGGCGACACGCTGCTTGGCGGTTGCGGGATCGATCTTCAGATAGATGAAATCGATATCCCGGCGGAAGCCACGCAGACGATCGCGGTAGCTGCGCTTCAGCGCCGAGCAGGCGGCAACCACGCTTTGGCCGCTGCCGGTCAGGTCGGCGATCCGCTCGCCGATGGCATCGAGCCAGCCCTCACGCAGTTGATCTGTGAGCGGCTCGCCGCTCGCCATGCGGGCGACGTTTTCGGGTGGGTGCAGCCTGTCGCCTTCGACAAAGACGGCCCCTTCCTCTGCTGCCAATGCTTTGCCGACAGCCGATTTTCCGCAGCCGGCGACGCCCATCACCACAATGGCCCGAGGCACTGAGCCGGTAGCGCCCATTGGCGCCTTTGCGGTCTTTTCGTCCATGGTCAGCGGCTTGCCGGCGCGCGGCCGTAGAGCAGGAGCATGGCGACGATGACCAGGCCATAGACGATCTGCCGCCCCGCCTCCGGCATCTGCATGACCGAGAGTATGGACTGCAGGAGGGTGATCAGAATGACACCGGCGACGGTGCCGAGATAGGAGCCGCGGCCACCCAGGATGGAGGTGCCGCCCAGAACCACGGCGGCGATCGACGGCAGGAGATAGGCATCGCCCATCGATTGCGCCGCCTTGGAGGCATAGCCGGCGAGAAGCACTCCGCCAAAGGCGGACAGCCCGCCTGAGATAGCGAAGGCGATCATCACCACGCGCCTTGTATCGATGCCGGAGAGATAGGCGGCACGCTCGCGGTTGCCGATGCCGTAGACGGTGCGGCCGAAGCTGGTGCGGGACAGCACGAACACCATCGCGGCACCAATCAGGGCCCAGATGATGACGGCGTTAGGCACGCCTGGAATGGTAAAACCTGTCGCAAGATAGCGCATGGCGCCGGTGGCCGAATCCTGTGGCGAGTAGCCGCCGGTATAAACGACCATGAGCCCCTGAGCGACAGCGTTGGTTGCGAGCGTGATGATCATCGAGGGTATGCGCAGATAGGCGACGCCAAAGCCGTTGACGATGCCGATCAGCACCCCGCAGAAGATGCCGAACGGGATGGCCAGCGCCACACCGATCGGGCCATAGGCCGCAGCCGCACACGCCATCATCGCGCCCGCCGCCACCGCCCACGGCACCGACAGGTCGATCTGGCCTAGCAGGATGACCAGCATCATGCCTGTGGCGATGACGCCGAGGAACGAGGCCACCTTGAGCTGCTGCAAGAGATATTCAGGCGACAGAAAGCTCCTGGAATAGAGGCTGCCTAGGAACAGCAACAGCACGATGCAGGCGAAGGCCGTCAGCACCGCCGGATCGGCGCGGCGGATGAATTTCGGCATGCGGCCGGCTATGCCGCCCAACGTCGTTTCGCTCACAGGAACCACTCCAGCCGGTTGCGGACCCGAAACAGTGCGAAGGCGCCGAGGCTGACCGCAACCAGCAGGATAACGCCCTGGAACAGTGGCTGCCATAGCGGGTCGAAATCGAACACGAACAACAGGTCGCCGATGGTGCGGAAGGCCAGCGCGCCGAAGATGGCGCCGATGGCGCCGCCTTTGCCGCCGAACAGCGAGACGCCGCCCAGCACCACCGCGGCGATTGAAAACAGCGTATAGGCGTTGCCGCTGGCATAGGCTGCATCGCCCGTATAGGTGAAGAAGGTCAGGAACAGTCCGCCGATCGCGGCCAACAGGCCTGCGAGCGCGTAGGCAGCGAACTTGCCGCGCCTTATCGGCACACCGGACATGTAGGCCGCCGTCTCCGACGAGCCGGCCGCATAAGCCGCGCGCCCGAGCACCGAGCGGCTGAACGGCACCCAGACGATTAGCACGACGGCGAGCAGCGCGATAAGACTGGCCGGCACTACGCCGAACAGGCGCCCGGTCAGCGCGTCGGCGAGACCTTCGTTGACCGAACCGCCGGGAAACGGCCTCAGCAGCAGCGCGATGCCGAAATAGACCGCACCCGTGGCGATCGTGGCGACGATCGGCTGCAGGCGGCCGTAGATGACGATGGCGCCGTTGATCGCCCCGCAAAGGAGCCCGGTGCCGAGCACGGCGATGACGCCGAAAGCGGTCTCAAGGCCGGTGCCGATGACCACCCAGGAGGCGAGGCAATTGGTCAGCGTGAAGATCATGCCGACGGAGAGGTCGATGCCGGCGGTGATCACGACGAGTGTCTGCGCCATGGCGACGAAGGCGAGCAGCACGCCCTTGTTCGACGCCGTCTGCACGACATTGGCGGTGAAGCCCGCCGGATGGTTCGAGGTGTAGATGACGAACATGACAATGAATATGCCGAGTGCCATCAGTGTTCCGCGCTGCTCGGCCAGCCAGTAGCGCCACTCTTTCACGCGTCCGCTCCCTGTCTTGCGCCGGCATCGTCCCTTGCGCCGGCGTCATCGCCGTGGATGTTAAGCGCGCTTGCAATCAGCGCCCGCTCGGTGATCTCGGCTCCGACCAGCTCGCGCTTGACCGCGCCGTCATAGAGCACCAGCACGCGGTCGCAGCAGCCGATCAGTTCGTCATAGTCGGTTGAATAGAACAGGATCGCCGCCCCCGCATCCGCCAGCTTGCGCATCAGTTGATAGAGTTCCTGCTTGGTGCCGACATCGATGCCGCGCGTCGGATCGTTGAGCAGGATGATGCGCGGCTGGCGCATCAGCCATTTGGCGATGACCACCTTCTGCTGGTTGCCCCCCGACAGCGCACCGACCGGAATGTCGAGGCCGGCCGTCTTGATCGCCAGCAGCCCGACCATGTCGTCGATCAGCCGCTGTTCGGCGGCGCGGTCGATGATGCCGGCCTTGGACAGCCGGTCTAGGGCGGCAAAGGACAGGTTCTCGCGCACCGTCATCGGCAGCATCAGGCCTTCGGTCTTGCGGTCCTCCGGGATCAGCGCCATGCCGATGCGGTCGTCGCGCGCCGCTTGGGGGCTGGCGATCGAAACAGGCTTGCCGTCGATAAGGATCTGGCCGCCGAGGCCGCGCAGCACACCGAAAAAGGCAAGCAGCAATTCGCGCTGGCCCTGGCCGTCCAGGCCGCCAAGGCCGACGACCTCGCCTGCCCCGACCGTCAGCGAGACATTGTCCAGCCGGTCCGTCCAGGACAGCTTGCGCGCCTCCAGCACGGGAACGGCGGCGGCTGCGGTGCGCGCGGGTTTCGGCGGGAAAATATGGCTGTATTCGCGCCCGATCATCAGTTCGACGACTTCGTTGTCGCTCTTTGTGCCTGCCTTGTAGCTGGCGACATTGCGGCCGTTGCGAAACACCGTGCAGTGGTCGGCAAGCTCGGCGATCTCGTTCATGCGGTGCGAAATGTAAAGCAGCGCCAGCCCTTCCGAGCGCAATCGCTTGAGCACGCTGAATATCCTGGCGACGTCCGTCGCGGTCAGCGCCGAGGTCGCCTCGTCGAGGATCAGGATGCGCGGCTTCCTGGCCAATGCCTTGGCGATCTCGACCATCTGTCTTCTTGAAAGCGGAAGATCCTTGACCAGCGCCAATGGATGGATGTCGGCCGCACCTGCGCGTGCCAGCGCATCCTCGGCAATGCGGCGCTGCGCCTTGCGGTCGATCATGCCGAAACGCTTCGGCGGATCGGAGATGACGATGTTGTCGGCAACGCTGAGTTCGGGAACCAGCGACAGCTCCTGGAAGATGCAGACGATGCCGGACTTGTTTGCAGCAGCAGGCGAAGCGAACGTCACCTCGCTGCCGTTCAGCATCATGCGGCCTTCGTCGGGCGCGACGACGCCCGCCATGACCTTGATCAGCGTCGATTTGCCGGCGCCGTTTTCGCCGAGAATGGCGTGGATGCTACCGGACGCGACCGAAAGCTCGGCCTTTTCCAGCGCCCGCACACCACCATAGCGCTTGGATATGCCTTCCATCCGGAAAAGCGGAACCGCACCGTCCATCGGCCCTCCCGAGGCAGTTTGACTTCAAGGGATATCGAGTGGCCGGCGCCGCGGAGATCCCGCGGCGCCGGATATGCCGCCTATTGGTCAGCCCCTATTGGTCAGCTTTGGTCTGGCCCATAATTTCCTGCGCGGTGAAATTGATGCCGCAGGTCGGGAAGGAATTGCCGACGAAGAAATTGTCGGACTGGTCGGGGAAGAAATCCTGACCGGCCTTGAAGTTCGGGTCCTCGACGATCGCCAGCGGCAGCTTCACCGCTTGCGGCACAACGTTGCCTTCGAGCGCGGCAATCGCCGTCTTGATGGCGACCGCGACCTGCGCCGGACCGGTGCCGGCCGATGAGCATTTCAGCCCGTCGCCGGCATGTGCCGCGCAGAACTTGCGGAAACCGTTCTCGGTCTCGCCGCCGAACGGCACGAAAGCATGCTTGGCATCGATCATCGCCTGCACGATGCCGGTGTCGCCGCCTTGCCCGGTGATGCCGTCGAACGGGCCGTTGGTGGCAATGGCGTCGGCCGTGGCTTTCTGCGCCACGCCGTCGTCCCATTTGCCGACCACCTCGGTGACGTCCCATTTCTTGCCGGAGGCATCGAGCGCTTCATGGATGCCGTTGTGACGGTCGGTGTCCACGGAAGTTCCGGCAACGCCGCGCACTTCGAGCACCTTGCCGCCATTCGGCACATGGCCGACCAGCCATTTGCCCCACAATTCGCCAAGGCCCTTCTGGTCGACATTGACGTTGATGGCGTCCTTGGTGTCGAGAATATTGTCGAAGGCGACGAGGATGACGCCAGCTTCCCTGGCGCGCTTGATGACCGGCCCGAAAGCGGTCGGGTTCTGGGCGTTGACGACGATCGCGTCATAGCCGGAATCGATGAAGTTGTTGATCGCCGAAATCTGAGCCGGCACGTCCTCGCCGGTCGAGACGACCTTGAATTCCTTCAGTTTCGCGGCGACCTCCGGCTGGGCCGCATAGGCCTTGGCGGTCTGCACCATCTGGATGCGCCAGGTGTTGGCGATATAGCCATTGGCGAGCGCGATGCGGTATGGGCCGTCTTTCTTGGGGAACTTGAAGAACTGCGTATCGGCCGCCCAGGGCGCAAAGCAATCCGGCTCAGCCGACGGTCCCTTGACAACTTCCGGGTCGGCCATGGCCGACGAACTCAGCATGACGAATGCAGTGGCGGCAACGATGCCACCAACAAGTGACTTGATCATCGATATTCCTCCCAGTTGTAGTTTTGTTTGCTGCTGCTTGTTTATTTGATGCTGTTTGTCGTGGTGTGTTTTCCACGCCTGCCGAAGGCCCTCCAGCCTGGCCGGCGCCACGTCTCAAGGGCCCGAAGCCGGCCCGATCCCCTCCCCCTCGCCGCTTCACAGGCGAGAAACGAAACTAGCATATTATACATAATAAACAAGCATGAGCTGTTGCTTATGTATAATAAACAGGGGCGGCCTTTCATCAAAACGTCTGCCCGACGAAAATGGTAGCGCTACCATGACGTTGTGTAAAGCACCATTTGCTGAGGCAGCCAAAGCGTGTTCAGCGTGCGGTGCTCTCGCGGGGCTTGAGTTCGAAACCGAGATCGACGACCCGCTGCTCAGGCCTTCGTCCTGCGATCGCCGCCAGCGCCATGGCGACAGACCGACGGCCGATTTCATAGCGAGGGGTGCGGATACTGGTGAGCGGCGGGAACGCCGCCTGCATCATTTCGAGGTCGTTGAAGCCGACAATGCCGATTGTTTTCGGCACGTTGAGCGCGGCGCTATGGCATTCGAACAAAACGCCGAGCGCGATGTCGTCATTGTTGCAGAAAACGCCGTCGAGCGCCGGCATCTTGGCCAGCGCATCGCGAAGCAGCTCGCGGCCGAGCGTCACGCTGGACAGTAGCGGAGTGGTGGTGACGAGCCGCGGGTCGAACAGGCCGGCCTTCTCCATTGCCGCGCGATAGCCGGCAAGCCGCCGCTGCGAGCGCGGGTCCATGCGTGCGCCGATGAAGCCGATCCGCCGGCAGCCCGCCTCGATCAGATGCTCGGTCGCGGTGCGGCCGCCGTCGAAATGCGAGAAGCCGACCAGCATGTCGACCGGATCGGGCCCGGTCTCCATCACCTGCACCACCGGGCAGCCCGCGCTCTCCAGCAGCTTTCGCGAGGTCGGCGTCTGGTCGATGCCGGCCACGATCAGCGCCGCCGGGCGCTGCGGTGCGAACACCTGCAGCAGGCGCTCCTCCTCGAGGCCGGAATAATGGGTGTTGCCGAGCTGGACGCGGAACGGGCCGTCCGACAGGCTGTCATAGATGCCGCGCACCACTTCTGCGAAGACGTTGTTGGTCAGCGACGGCACCAGCACGCCGAACACATCGGCGCGCGCCGAGGCCAGTGCCCGTGCATTGGGATCCGGGACATAACCAAGTTCGTCGACAGCGGCCTGGATCTGGCGCCGCAGATCCTGGCTGACGCGTTCCGGTTCGCGCAGCGCCCGCGACACGGTAATGGCGCCGACGCCGGCCTTGCGCGCCACATCTGATAGGGTCGGGCGGCCGCCCCCACGACGCGAGCGCGGCTTGGTCATGGACATCCTCCACGTGCCAGGCCCCGGCCGCTGCGCCCTTGCGAAACCATGTTCAGCTTTTCCACTGCCACCATGCCAACCGGCTGCTGCCGCACCCACTCGCCTGCTGGCGTCGCGCAGCCAATCGCCCTTGTCAAGCAACAGGGCAATCCTGCCTTCCTAAGCCATCAGGGCAGCACTGCGTTTTGCTTTCCACAGCAGCAGCCCGATGGCCACTATGTTCAGCAAGTTCCACGCGATCCCGTTGAGGAACGCGGCGGCGTAAGAGCCGGTCAGGTCGTAGATCCAGCCCGACATCCAGCCACCGATCGCCATGCCGAAGATGGTCGCCATCATGACGATGCCGATACGCTGGCCGGCCTCCCTGGCGGGCAGGTATTCGCGCACGATGATGGCATAGCAAGGCACGATGCCGCCTTGCGACAGGCCGAACACCAGCGACACGACATAGAGCGAGGCAAGCCCATCGAACGGGATGTAAAACAAAAGCGACAGGCATTGCAGCACGGAACCGATAAGCAGGGTTTTCACGCCGCCGATGCGGTCGGCGACAAAGCCGGAGGCGAGCCGGCTGACGACACCCGCCGCCATCATGATCGACAGCATGTCGGCGCCATGCGCAATGCCGTAGCCAAGATCCATGCAATAGGCGACGATGTGCACCTGCGGCATCGACATCGCCACGCAGCAGCCGAGACCGGCAACGATCAGCAGCACCTGTAACGCCGCCGGCGACAGCGAAATCGACTGCACTGGCCGGCTTCCGGGCGAACCGGCGGCAGCCGCCGCCGGAGCAGCGCGCCGCAACAACAGCACCAGTGGCACCATGGTGACCAGGCAGAAGACACCGATGCCGGCATAGGTGAAGCGCCAGCCTTCCGCCTTGATCAGTGTCGGCATGATGGTTGGCCAGAGCGCTCCGGCGAGATAGTTGCCAGCCGCCGCAGCTGTGACGGCGACGCCGCGCCGACGGTTGAACCAGTGCGAGATGTCGGCGATCAGCGGCCCGAAGATCACCGATGTGCCGACACCAATCAGCACGCCCTGGGCAAGGGTGAATTGCAGGATAGAGGTCGACAGCGCGGCGAGCAGCAGGCCGGCGGCGAGAGCCACCGAGGATAGCAGTGCCGGGATCCAATACCCCATGCGATCGACCGCGCGGCCAACCAGCACATTGCCGGCGGCGAAGCCGACCATGGTTGCGGTGTAGGGCATCGATGCCGCGGCGCGGTCAACGCCGAACTCGGCCTGCACGGCCGGCAGCACGACGACGACGGCCCACATGCCGACCGCACCGATCGTCGCCAGCAGCATGGAGATGGCAAGCCGCATCCAGGCGTAGCTGCTGTCGATGCCGGGGCTATCCGCCTGATTGGCGACGATCGGGGTCAAGGCGTTTCCTGTCTACGGTCCTGGGAAGTCGACCGTTGTGTCGCCACTATCGGCGCATTCACCGCGACGGGCAGCGCCACAGGGCCATGATCCGTGGCTCCAGCGGCCCGGCGACTTTCTCGGGAACCGGCGGCGGCCTGCTCGAGTTTTTGCGACAGGAAGGAGTTTGTCATGACCGCGAAAAAGAAATGGTCGGCCGAGGTGACCGAGCACAGCGATGCGATGGACCTCGAGGACCACATCTTCGAAGCCGACGACGCCAGGAAGATCGCGGCCTCGCTCAAGCGCTCGGCCGAGCACAGCGACCGCCGCAAGGCCGAGCCGTTTCAGTCGGCCATGTCGATGCTGAATTTCTACATCAACCGCGCCGGCAAGAACCTGCCGCAGGCGCGCCGGAAAGTGCTCGAGGACGCCAAGGACGAACTGCGCGCGGCCTTCGGAAGGCCGCAGCAGGATTAATGCATGTCGCTCAAAAGTGGCGCCGGTTTTGAGACAACGACATGCAAAGACCTAAGCGCGTCGACTTAGTCCGTTCAAACGGGACGCGCTTTAGCGCTCCCGATTGGCTCTACCAAATTCACCTCAACTGGACCTAGTGACAGGTCCTCTTTCCCCTCAGTTTGCCGGCCTCGGCTTTGTGTTTCCCCGAGCCCTTTGAAGTAGCGGCATGACGGTCAAGATCGGCATCAATCCCATCACCTGGAGCAATGACGATGTTCCCGCACTCGGCGGCGATACGCCGCTCGCGACATGCCTGTCGGAAACCAGGCAGGCCGGCTATCGCGGCACCGAACTCGGCGGCAAATTCCCCAGGCGAAGCGACGAGCTTGGACCGATCCTGTCTTCTTACGGACTGGAACTCGTCTCCGGCTGGTATGACGGCCGCATTCTGGACCGCACGGTCGACGAGGAATTCGCCGCCCTCACCTCGCATCTGACCCTGCTGCGCGACCTCGGCGCCAAGGTCGTCGTCTATGCCGACACCTCGCGCGGCCGTCATGACGGCATTTTCGCGCCGATCTCACAGCGTCCGCGCCTCGCTGACGGCGAATGGACCGCCTATGGCGAGAAGCTGACCGAACTCGCCGACCGCATGGCTGCCTTCGGCGTCGGCATGGCTTTCCATCACCATATGGGCACGATCGTCGAGAGCGATGACGAGGTCGACAGGCTGATGGCCGCAACCGGCAAGAGCGTCGGCCTGCTGTTCGATACCGGCCATTGTCTGTTCTCAGGCGGCGACCCGGCCTCCCTCCTGAACCGGCATCTCGACCGCATCGTGCATTTCCATTGCAAGGACGTCCGCGCGGCCGTGCTGGAGAAGGCACGGCGCGAGGACATGAGTTTCATGGCGGCAGTGATGGAAGGAATCTTCACCGTGCCCGGCGATGGCTCCGTCGATTTCCTGTCGCTGCTGCAGCCTCTGGCCAGCCATGGCTTCGAAGGCTGGATCGTCGTCGAGGCCGAGCAGGATCCGGCCAAGGCACACCCCTTGACCTATGCCACGAAAGGTTACGCTTCGCTTCTCAAAACGGCCTGCGCGGCCGGGTTCGACGTGGCAATACGAGACATGGCCTAACCACCGCCGGGGGGCTGGTGGTTGGGCCGGTTGGGCGCGCGCCTCGGTAGGGGTAGCGACGCGAAAGCGCCCGGCGATCCGCGCCGCCGCCCTCCCTTGGCGGCGCGGATCGCACAGTTCTTGGCATCGAAATTTTTGCCCCCGAGTTGCCGGCCCGGCGTTTCCAGCTTGAGGCTGGGGACGAGGCATGCCTTGATGCAGATGGAGGAGCGACATGGCATTCGAGGCGGCACTCGGCATGGAACGGCTTTGCACCATCCGTGAGATCGCCGAGAAGGCGGAACTCGGCGCGGCAACCGTTCACCGCGCGCTGAAGAACAGCCGCGAGGTCCGTCCCGAAACCAGACGGCTGGTGCTGGAGACTGTCTGCCTGCTTAACGAAGAGAAGATCGCCCGCGCCGCCAGGTTGGTCGGAGACTAGCTTGGCCGACCATATGCGCCTTTCCCTCGACATCATGTCGGTCGACCGCGGCTCGGACGAACCGATGCACCGGCAGATCTACGGCGCCTTGCGGCGCTTCATCCTCGACGGCCAGATCCAGCAGAACACGCTGCTTCCTTCGACACGCTCGCTGGCCGAGGATCTCAAGGTCGGCCGCAACACGGTGATCGCCGCCTACGACCAGCTGCTCGCCGAAGGGTTTATAGAGGCGCGCGCCGGGTCCGGCACCTGGGTGGCGCCGATCCAGCAGAAACGCCCGCCGGCCGCGCTGCGCGCCGGCCTCGCCGCCCCGCAAAAACTCTCGCGGCGCGGTCAGACCATCGTCAACGGCCCGCAGCCGCCACGCAATGCCGGCGTCATCAACTTCCATCCGGGCGTGCCGGAATCGGCATCCTTTCCCTTCACCATCTGGTCGAGCCTTCTGGTGCGCAATGCGCGCAGCCGCGATGAGAATTTGCTCGGCTATATCTCCTTTGCCGGCCATCCCGGCCTGCGCCAGGCCATCGCCTCGACCATAAGCCTGTCGCGCGGCATCAATTGCACCGCCGACCAGGTCATCATCGTCACCGGCGCGCAGGCAGCACTCGACCTCGCTTCGCGCGTGCTGATGGACGAAGGCGACCATGTCTGGATGGAGGAGCCCGGCTATCTCGGCGCCAAGAGCGCCTTTCTCGCCAGCGGCGCGCAGCTTGCGCCCTTGAAGGTCGATCGCCTTGGATGGCATCTCGCAGACCCAGAGCTGCCGCCGCCGCGCCTGATCTATGTGACGCCATCCTGCCAGTGGCCGTTCGGCACCATCATGCGCATCGAGGAACGACTGCAGCTGCTTGACATCGCGGAACGCCACGGCGCCTGGATCGTCGAGGATGATTATGACGGCGAGTACCGGTACCGTGGCCGGCCGGTACCGGCGCTGCGCGGCCTCGATCACGCCGACCGGGTCGTCTATATCGGCTCCTTCGGCAAGACGCTGATCCCGGCGCTCCGCATCGGCTATCTCATCGTGCCGCGCGAACTGTCGGTCCCCTTCGACCGCGCCGTCTCGATCACCGGCCAGTTCGCGCCGCTGATCCTGCAGGCGACGGTCAACGACTTCATCACGCAAGGCTATTTCGCCACGCATCTGAAGCGTATGCGCCGGCTCTATGCGCGCCGGCAGGCCAATTTCGTAAAATTGTGCCAGGAGCATCTGGCCGAATGGCTGACTGTGACCGAGAACGATTCCGGCATGCAGCTGCTGGCCAGTTTTATCCGACCCTACAAGGACAGCGACGTCGTCGCCGCTGCCGTCAAGGAGGGCCTCGACGTGCAGGGCATCTCGATCAACTACCATTCGAGCGAGCCGGAACACGGCCTGCTGCTCGGCTATGCCGCGATGGACGAACGCCAGATCCTGCGCGCAGTGCTGGCGCTGCGCGCCGCCTTTATGCGACTGGACCGGCAATAAGCCGGTCCAACGCGGCTCTTCAATTCACGCTGTCGAATTTCTGCAGGTCCACCGGTGCTGCCTTGCGCACCTCGACATCGTCCAGCGAGGCATTCTCCAGCGCCACACGGGCCGCCGCATCGATGTTATGGATCATGTCGTCGATGTCGGCGTCGCCATGCGCCGGATTCATCGCGATCATCACCGTGCGGTTGAGGATGTCGAGAGAACCCTTGCCGAGGTCGTCGGCATAGGTCAGCCGCAGGCCCTTGTTTTCCGGCAGCGTGTACGGATTGAGCGCCGGATGATGCGCGCCCTCATGCATCAGCACCTGGTCCCACTGGGTGAAATTGTGGCGGCCGGTCTTGCCGGCAATGACGCTCGGAATGGTCTTCGAAAAAGTCTGCGCCGCCTGTTCGCTGGGCAGCAGATACATTACCTGTGCCGCGCAATCGTCGTCGGGGCTGTTCATCGGCGACGGCGTCAGGCCGAGATTGCCGAGATGGCGCGTGCCGGCCAGCACCTTCTTCTTCTCCGCCCGCATCGCCTCGATGATGCCGTCCAGACGGTCGAGCTGGACATTGAGCATTGCACCCATCAGTTCCGAGGCGCGCGCCCCGATGCCGGCGAACGGCTTGATGCTGTCGCTGCGGCCCTGCCAGTAGAAGTGGCAGGGGTCGATGGCGCAGCGCGCGCGCTCGGCCACTTTCGGATCGCTGGTGGCGATGCCGCCGCCCTCGCCCGACGTGATGTTCTTGAAGTAGTTGAAGGAGTAGGCGCCGGCATGGCCGATGGAGCCGAGCTTCTTGCCCTCATAGCCGCCGCCAATGCCCTGGCAGACATCTTCCAGCACGAGCAGACCGCGTTTTTTAGCGATATCCATGATCGCGTTCATGTTGCAGGCCGCACCCCACATATGCACCGGGATGACCGCCTTGGTGCGCGGGCCGATGGCGTCGCGCAGAGCGGCCGGGTCAATGGTCAGGCTCTCGTCGATGTCGACAATGACCGGAATGGCGCCGACCGACAGCACTGCCGTTGCGGTCGCCATATAGGTGTGCGCCGGCACCAGCACCTCATCGCCCGGGCCGATGCCGAGGCCGATCAGGCCGGCGGCGAGCCCATAGGTGCCGCTGGCGGCCAGCGCAAAATGCTCGACGCCGAGATGCCTGGCATAGCGGGCCTCGAAGCGGTTGCACTCGCTGTTCTCGCCATAGCGAAACAGCGCACCCGAGCGGATCACCCTGGCAATGGCTTCGATCTCTTCTTCGCCGGCAGTGTACATGGCAAGTCTCCACATCGCTGATGGTATGAAAGCAGTACGCCTGCGGCCGCTGTTTGAAAGAACCACTCCGCTGCGATCTGACCAAGCCATCCCGGTTGCTTGATGGCCGGGTTTGACGCCGAATGTGGGCATATCGAATGAAATCGACATTCCAGAATGCAGGCCCGCGGAAAAATCGTACCCATCCGAATTCGTCGAAGTGGCCCTGTCGGAAAGCCGGCATTGGGCGTTCCATCGCGTCCAGTTGGGCAAACGGTCGGTTCCATGCAGCACGGGACACACTTTGGAAGACCCTCGAAACCGGCGTGCCGGCAAGATGGTGGCCGGCAAGATGGTGGCCGGCAAGACGGTGGCCGTCCATGACGCGACAGCTCGTCCTGCATGAAGACGATGTCGGCATGTGCCATGGCGCCAACAGCGCCTTCCTCGAACTGACCGCACACGGCGCCTGCAGCTCCGGCGCCGTGATGGTGCCGTGCCCATGGTTCCCTGAGATGGCCGAAGCGGCAGCCGCCGATCCCCGGCTCGATCTCGGCGTCCACCTGACGCTGAACAGCGAAAAGCAGCACTACAAATGGCGGCCGCTGACGTCGCCGTCGCGCGCGGCCGGCCTGACGGACGAGTTCGGCTATTTCTGGCCCGATGTAGCGACCACCCGCCGCAAGGCAGCACCGCAAGCGGTGGAAACCGAGCTTCGCGCGCAGATCGACACCGCCTACCGCGCCGGCATCGACGTCACTCATCTTGACGCCCATATGGGGGCAGCGCTGTCGCCGGAGTTTTGCGACGTCTACATCAAGCTCGGCCTGGAATATCGGCTGCCGGTGCTGTTGACCAAAACGCTGTCGGCCTATTCGCCCAACGACAATCTGGTCGGCGTCACCGAAGCGGCGTTCCAGCGCGGCGTCACTGGAGCCCGCGCCAAAGGCTTTGTCATCTTCGACGCCGCCATTCAGACGACCTGGGGCCGTCCACGCTCCAAGCCGATAGAGCCAGCCTACAAGGCATTGGTCGAAGGGGTCCGTGAAGGCCTGACCTTCTTTTGCCTGCACTTCAACGCGCCGGGCGAGCTCGAACTGATCGAGCCGCGCTCCGCCTATATCCGCACCGAGGAATATGAACTCTTCCGCGACCAGGCTTTTCGCGACTGGCTCGGCGCGCAGGACATCGACATCATCGGCATGAAGCCGTTGCGCGAGGAACTGCGTGCACGGCTCGGGGCATCGACACCGGCAAAGGCCCGCAAAGCGGCCACCCGGTCAGCGCCGTAAGCCGATCCGTCGGCCAACAGCGCAAAGAGGGATTTGGAACTGCAACGACAATGGGAGAATGACATGAAGACTGTTCTGAAACTGGCGCTCGGCGCGCTTGTCTCGATGAGTATGCTGGCGGGCGTCGTGCAGGCCGCGGGCCTGAAGGACCCGAAGGATGTCCGCATCACCTTCGTGGTGCATGGCTCGGCCTCCGATCCCTACTGGTCGGTGGTCAAGCGCGGCGTCGACGATGCGGCGGCGCTCACCGGCGCCAAGGTCGAATATTATGCGCCGCAAGTGTTCGACGTGGTCGAACAGGCCCGCCTGCTCGACGCGGCCATCGCCACCAATCCCGACGGCATCGCCGTCTCCATTGCCGACGCCAATGCGCTTGGTAAATCGGTCAAGGCCGGCCTTGCCGCCAACATTCCGATGGTCGTCCTGGATTCCGGCGAGAAGGAAGGCGCCGAACTCGGCACCTCTCTCTACGTCGGCACAGTCTCCGAATATGATTCCGGCAAGAAGGCGGGCGAGCGGCTGGCCAAGGAAGGCACGCTCAAGGTCGTCTGCATCAACCACGAGGTCGGCAATGTCAGCCTCGACCAGCGCTGCCAGGGGTTGAATGACGGGCTGAAGCCGTCAGGCGGCGGCACCGAGGTGCTTACCGTGTCGCCCGATCCGGCCGACATCCAGCGCCGCACCGAAGCCTATCTGTCGGCGCATCCCGACACCCAGGCGGTGTTTGCGCTCGGCGCCACCGCCGCCAATCCGCTGATCCCGTTCTTCCGGCAGAAGGAACTGTTCGGCAAGATCAAGCTCTACACCTTCGACATCAGCCCCGAAGTCCTGGATTCCGTCGTCGCCGGCGAAATGGGCTTCGGCATGGACGCCCAGCAATATCTGATGGGATACCTGCCGGTGATCTATCTGGTCGAGCATGCCACACATGGCTTCTGGCCGCAGAACAACGCCTACACCGGGCCGCTGTTCATCGACTCGCCCGGCAAGGCCAAGGCGATCCTGGCGCTCGCCAAGGACGGCATCCGCTAAGGCAAGACCAAAACGGATCGGGGAGCCGCCATGCGCTCCCCGTCTCTGGTCGAGATTGCGAAGTGAGCGATTGGGGAGCCTAATGGCTGTTGTGGAAGACAAGGCGATACCTCCAGAAGCGCCGGCCCCCGGGGTACTGGGCAAGGACCGTTTCGGCATGACGTCGAAACGGGCGGCCGGCGCTGACGAGCGGCTGGCCAGCACCGGCCGGCTGACTCAATGGCTGCGCCGGCCCGAAGCCGGTGCCGCCGGCGGCCTTATCGCCACCATCATCATCTTCGCCCTGCTGCCGGGTGCAGCGAACCTCTATTCGCTGCAGGGGTCGATGACCTTCCTGACGCTGGCAGCCGAACTCGGCATCATCGCCACGGCCGCAGCCCTTCTCATCATCGCCGGCGAGTTCGATCTCTCCGTCGGCTCGATGGTCGGCTTCGCCGGCGTCGTCATCGGACTGACGGTGAAATATTGGGGCCTGCCGCTGTGGGGCGGCATCGCCTGCGCCTTCGCTGTCGCCATCCTCACCGGCTACGTCAACGGCCTGATCGTGGTGAAGACCCGCCTGCCCTCCTTCATCGTGACGCTGGCGTCGCTCTACATCCTGCGCGGCCTGTCGATCGGCATCACCCGCGCCGTCACCGGCCGCACGCAGATCCCCTACATCCTCGACGGCGCGCCGGACCCGGCAACCGCGGGCCTGTTCAACGGCCATCTCCTGACCGGCTTCTTCCAATGGATGGGCACGCAAGGCTGGATCGCCACCCGCACCGACGGCATTCCCTTCGTCGTCGGCATTCCGATGTCGATCGTCTGGTGGCTCGGACTGACAGCGCTTGCCGGCTATGTCTTGACCCAGACCAAATACGGCAACTGGATCTTCGCCACCGGCGGCGACCTCAATGCCGCCCGCAATGTCGGCGTGCCGGTCGACCGGGTTAAGATCGCGCTGTTCATCTACACCGCCTGTGCCGCGACCTTGCTTGCCACCATCCAGGTGATGGAGGCCGGCTCCGCCGACACCACGCGCGGCCTGCTCAAGGAATTCGAGGCGATCATCGCCGCGGTCATCGGCGGCGTGCTGCTCACCGGCGGCTACGGCACCGTCTATGGCGTGCTGTTCGGCGCGCTGATCTTCGGCCTGGTGCAGATGGGCATCTTCTACACCGGCATCGACACCGACTGGTTCAAGGTCTTCCTCGGCATCGTCATCTTGATGGCCGTGCTCGTCAACAACTACATCCGCCTCAAGGCGCTCGGACGCGGAGGTGGCAAATGACCTATCCAAACCCATCCCCGGCCATCCAGCCAGCCATGGAATTGCGTGGTGTATCGGTCAATTTCGGCTCGGTGCGCGCGCTGCAGGATATCGACATCAAGGTCTATCCCGGCGAGGTGCACTGCTTGCTGGGCGACAACGGCGCCGGCAAGTCGACGCTGATCAAGGTTCTGTCGGGCGTGCACCGGCCGACCAAGGGCGAGATTTTCGTCGACGGCAAGCCCGTCACGTTCCGCAGCCCGCGCGACGCGCAGGACCTCGGCGTCGCGACGGTCTTCCAGGACCTCGGCATGATCTCGCTGATGTCGATCACGCGCAACTTCTTCCTCGGCCGCGAGCCGACCAGAAGCCGCCTGCCCTTCTCGCGCTTCGACAAGGAGCGCGCCAACACAATTGCCCGCCAGGCGATGGCCGATATCGGCATCGACGTGCGCGACCCGACGCAGGCCGTCGGCACGCTGTCGGGCGGCGAGCGCCAGTCGGTGGCGATCGCACGCGCCGTGCATTTCGGCGCCAAGGTGCTGATTTTGGACGAACCGACCTCGGCGCTCGGCGTGCATCAGGCGGCGATGGTGCTGAAATTCATCATCGAGGCGCGCATGCGCGGCCTGGCCGTGATCTTCATCAGCCACAACATCCACCACGCCTACCCTGTCGGTGACACTTTCACGCTGCTCAACCGCGGCCGCAATCGCGGTACATACGCCAAGTCCGAGATCTCGCGCGACGAGGTGATTTCCATCATGTCGGGCGGCGAGGATTTGAAGGCGGTGGAAGCTGAGATTGCCGGGCTGTTGGCGCAGATCGGCAACCGGCCGGCCGCCGCACCCTGAGCCTGGAACACTTTTGCAGAGAGTATTAACAGCATGAGCAGGATACGCGTCGGCGTCATCGGCGCCGGCATGATTTCGCAGGTCGAGCATATTCCAAACCTGTTGCGGCTCGGCGACCTGTTCGAACTGGTCGGCGTTGCCGACCCGTCAAGGATTTCGCGGGAATATGTCAGCGAAATTCACGGCATCGCCAATTTCGAAACGCCGGAGCAACTGTTCGGCCAGAAGCTCGACGCCGTCGTCATCGGCTCGCCCGACCCGCTGCATCACGAGCAGGTACTGGCCGCACTCGGGCGCGGCCTGCATGTCTTCTGCGAAAAGCCGCTCTGCTATTCCCCGGCGGAAATCGCCGAGATCATCGCCGCGCGCGACAAGGCCGGCAAGGTCATGCAGGTCGGCTATATGAAGCGCTTCGATCCGAGCTACCGGCTGGCGCTGGCCTCGCTGCCCGGCACGGCAAAGACGTTGCGGTCCGTCTCGGTCGAGGTCAACGATCCCGATGCCTGGCCGTTCATCGCCCACCAGCGCTACAAGCGCGGCAACGACATTCCCGAGGAGCTGATTGCCGCCGCGCAAGCCAGGCAGAAACAACAGGTCGAGCGCGCCATCGGCCAGCCCATGACCGATCTGGCTTTCCGTGGGTTTACCGGCGCTTACAGCTCCGCCTTGATTCACGATGTGAATGCCGTGCACGGCCTGCTCGACGCGCTCAGCGTGCCGGAGGGCGAGGTTGTCGGCGCGCAGATCTTCGCCAATGGCGATGGCGGCCAGGGCGCGGTAAAACTGCTCGACGGCCAGGCGCTGTGGACGATGACGCATCTCACCGTGCCGAAGCTCGCCGACTACAAGGAACGCATCACGCTCTTCTTCGACGATGCCAGCCTTGAGCTCGAATTCCCCTCGCCCTGGCTCAACCATCATCCGACCCGGCTGACTGTGAAGACCTCGGACGGCCACACACTGTCGACAAGGGATCTGCGTGCCGGCTACGGCGAAGCCTTCGTCGAGGAACTGCGCGGCTTCTGGGGTGCGATCGTCAATGGCGACGAGGTGGTCAACCGCCCCGAGCACGCCGCCCGCGACCAGGCGCTGCTGGTCGCGCTGACCAGGCAGCACCTGGCCACTTCGCAGGCCGGCTGAGCGCTCGCAGGATGTGTTGAGATTCAGGTCAGGCCGCGCCGAAAACGTTGGATTTCGAGAACCGGAGCGGAGCGTACTTAAGTAAGTGAGCACCGGAAGCGCAGAAAGCCGGCGTTTGCAGGCCGGCCTCACCTGAATATCAGCATATCCTACCGGGTGTTGATGACGCCGTCGGTATTGGCGAGCAGCTTGCGCACCGCGTTGCGGGCCGCCTCCGGCCGCTGCAGGCGGATGGCCTTCTCGATCGCCTCGTGCAGTTGCTGTGCATGCTGCAGATCGTCGAGTTCGCGCGTCGTATAGGTGAACAGATGATCGAAGGCGGATTCGATCAGCACGCCGAGCGGCACCAGCAGATCGTTGCCGGAGGCGCGCAGGATGGCCAGATGGAAACGCGTATCGGCGCGCGTGCGCTCCTGCAGGCTCGGCGCCTCGCCCATCTCGCGGCAGGCCTGGCTGATCTCGGCCATCTGCTCTTCGGTGCGTCGCATGGCGGCGAAGGCAGTCGCTTCCGGCTCGATGATATGGCGGAATTCCTGCACCGTCTTCAGGAACACCTCACGGTCGGGCGCGGTCGCGTACCAGGCGAGCACATCGCGATCGAGCAGGTTCCAGCGCTCCCTGGGCTCCACCCAGCTGCCGATCTTGGGGCGCGATGCCAGAAGGCTTTTGGCCATCAGCATCTTGATCGCCTCACGCACCGCCGAGCGGCTGACGTTGAAGGTTTCGGACCATTTGGCTTCATTGGGCAGGATGGTGCCCGGCGGATAGTCGCCGCGCACGATCCGAAGCCCGATTTCGCTGGCCAGCGAGGCATGCACGCTGGTGCCGGGCATCCGGGTGGCGTCAGCCCGGCGAAAGGTCGCCGGGCGCTCGCCGGATGCCGCCTTTTCAGGCTTCGTTCCCTTATTCGGCTTTCCGTCCCTCATGCGTCCACAAAGTCCGGATTTCGAAAGCTGTCAAGCAGAGGGCGGGACGTTGACGGCAAAGCCTGCGGCTGTGCACAGATCAGGTCGCAACCTTGCCCCCGGCCGGCCTATTTGACGTATTTGCGCCAGCTGTGCTCGGGACGGAAGCTAAGCATCTCCCTGGCTTTGCGGTTGGAAAGCAGCGTTTCATATTCGCCGAGCTGCGTCTTGACCGGCACGTCGGGATAAAACCGCTTCAACAGTTCCGCGGTCGGCAGGTCGGACGAGGTGTCGTCATTGGCGGCGTTGAACACCTGGAAGCCGAGCCCGTCCGTTTCAACGGCGCGTAGCGCGATCTGGCCGAGATCGCGCGCGTCGACATAGCTCCAGGCGATGCGCTTGCGAAAGCCCGGATCGGCAAACCACTTCGGAAACAGCGAATATTCGTGCGGCTCGATGACGTTGCCGATGCGCAAGGCATAGATATCGGTGCCGTTGCGCTGCGCAAAGGCGCGCGCCGTGTGCTCGTTGACGACCTTGGACAGAGCATAGCTGTCCATCGGATCGACGTCGTATTCTTCATCGAGGGGAAAATATTTGGGGTCGCGCGGTTCATTGGCGAACACCACGCCATAGGTGGTCTCGCTGGACGCGATCACCACCTTGGGGATGCCAAGCTTCACCGCCGCCTCGATGACGTTGTAGGTGCCCATCGCATTGATGCGGAACACCTCATTGTCGGTCGTGATCATGATGCGCGGTATCGCGGCGAAATGCACCACGGCATCGACCGGCTGCGGCCGCAGCGACGGGTCGAATTCATGCAGGCCCATATAGCTCGACAGCGCGTTGAACACCTGGCCGCTGTCGGTGATGTCGGTGATCAGCGTGCGCACCTTGGGATTGTCGAGCGGCCTGGTGTCGATGTTGAGCACCTGGCAGCCCTGTTCGACCAGATATTGCACGACATGGCGACCGGCCTTGCCGCTGCCGCCGGTGAACATGATCCGCTTCGTCATTTTCGTCTCCAATGCCTAGGATTTCCGTGTATTGTCAGACAATATGGCATTCCGCAACCACCCTCGCCCGCCAGACGGCGGCGCCCACTATCAATCATCGCAACAGGACTTCAAGACATGACCACGACCGCCGCGAGCGAAAAGATCGGCTTTATCGGCCTTGGCCTGATGGGGCACGGTATTGCCAAGAACATCGTCGACAAGGGCTATGGCCTGACCTTCCTCGGCCGCAAGAACCGCAAGCCGGCGGAGGACCTGATTGGCCGGGGCGCCAAGGAGGCGGCGACTTCGCGCGACGTGGCGGCGGCGTCCGACATCGTCTTCATCTGCGTCACCGGCTCGCGCGAAGTGGAAGCCATCATCCGCGGCCCCGGCGGCCTCAAGGAAGGCTTGAAGAAGGGTTCGGTCGTCGTCGACTGCTCGACCGCCGATCCGGTCTCGACGGTGGCGCTGGCGGCGGAACTGAAGGAGATCGGNTTCGGTCGTCGTCGACTGCTCGACCGCCGATCCGGTCTCGACGGTGGCGCTGGCGGCGGAACTGAAGGAGATCGGCGTCGACTTCGTCGATGCACCGCTCAGCCGCACCCCGAAGGAAGCCTGGGAAGGCACGCTCGACGCCATGGTCGGCGCGCCCGACGCGCTGTTTGCCCGTGTGAAGCCGGTCATCGAGACCTGGGCCGGCCGCATCGTCCATATTGGCGACACCGGTGACGGCCACCGCATGAAGCTGCTCAACAACTTCATCTCGCTGGGCTATGCCGCGATCTATTCCGAGGCGCTGGCGCTGGCCGAAAAGGTCGGCATCTCGCCACCGCGTTTCGACAGCGTCATCCGCAACGGCCGCATGGATTGCGGCTTCTACCAGACCTTCATGCGCTGGACGCTGGAGGGCGACCGCGACGCACATAAATTCACCATCGCCAACGCCTTCAAGGACCTGACCTATCTGGAATCGATGGCGGGCGCGGCCGGCATCGCCAACCCGCTCGGCAACGCCACCAAGAACTCCTTCGCCGGTGCCCATGCCACTGGCCCGGCCGAGCAATTCGTGCCGATGCTGGCGACATATATCGGCAAGGTCAACGGCGTCGACCTGATGCCCAGCAAGGATGGCAAGAAGCAGACGATTTGAGGTGGCGAAAAGCCTGTGTCAGCGCCTCGACCGGCCGATAACATCGTCGGTGTTGGCGAGCAGTTTGTGCACCGCATTGCGCGCGGCCGCAGGACGCTGCAGGCGGATGTTCTTCTCGATCGCCTCATGCAGCGCCTGCGCCCGCCGCTGATCGCTGGTCTCGCGTGTGACGAAGACAAAGAGATGATCGAGCGCCGACTCGATCAGAACGCCAAGCGGCACCAGCAGATCGTTGCCCGAGGCGCGCAGTATGGCGAGGTGAAAACGCGTATCGGCGCGGATACGCTCCTGCAGGTTCAGAGCCTCGCCCATCTCACGACAGGCCTGGCTGATCTCGTCCATCTGCTCGTCGTTGCGCCGCGTGGCGGCAAAGGCCGACGCTTCCGGCTCGATGATGTGACGGAACTCCTGCACCGTGCGCAGGAAGGCTTCCCGGTCCGGCCCGGTCGCGTACCAGGCCAGCACATCGCGGTCGAGCAGGTTCCAGCGTTCCCTGGGCTCGACCCAACTGCCGATCTTGGGCCGTGAAGCCAGCAGGCTTTTGGCCATCAGCATCTTGATGGCTTCGCGCACCGCCGAACGACTGACATCGAAGATCTCGGCCCATTTGGCCTCGTTGGGCAGAATGGTGCCGGGCGGATAATCGCCGCGCACGATTCTGAGGCCGATCTCGCCGGCCAGCGAGACATGGACGCTCGCTCCCGGAAAATGCGCGGCACCGGCCCTGCGCATGACAGCCGGACCGCGGCTGGCTTGTGCCTTGGCCCGCTCGGTTCGCTTCTTTGATTTCTCGTCCGGCATTCACGTTCCAATGCGTCGGCCGTCTGCGTCCGGACTGGTCCGAACCTGCACGGCGCGCCGATCTCGTTGCCGAAAATCCAAACTACAGACGCGTCAAAGCCGGAGCCTGCTGCCCCAACCGTTGCGTCCGTCCGGGAAGAGACGGGGCGCCCGTCAAAGGGCGCCCCGAAATCGAGAACCTACTTCTGGATGCAGGTGTCGACCGTGTCCTTTGTGCATTCGTCGAGGCCGGTGAACACCGGATCGGCGACGGCCTTGCCTTCGACCAGATCGATCATCACCGACGGTGCCTTGTAGCCCATTTCGAACGGCCGCTGACCAACCAGAGCGGTTACAAGGCCGTCACGGGCGATCGCCACTTCATCGCCGATCGTATCGGCGGCGCCGATGACGAAGTCGTTGCTGGCGATGCGGTCCTTGAGCGGCCCGAACAGGTCGCGATAGGGCTGCGGTGCGCCAAACAGCGGCCAGCCGCCCATGATGCCGAAGGCGTCGAGCTTGGGATTGGCGGCGAGGATGTCGGTCATCGCCTGCACGCCCTTGGCGCCGTCGTCATTGGTGAACACCGGGCAACCGGCGACTTCGGTCCAGCCGCCTTCGCCGGCAAGTGCCGCCAGGCCTTCCTTGCCCGACAGCGCGTCACGCATGCCCTGCGCGCGGCGCAGGATGTTGTCGGCCGCGGGATTGCCTTCGATGGTACAGATCGTGCCGCCGTTCGGCTTGCCCTTCTTGATGTACTCGCCGATCTTGTGACCCATCAAATAGTTGTCGGTGCCGAGATAGGTCTTGCGCAGCGCGGCATCTTCCTTGCTGAGATCGGCGTCGAGCGTCATGATCGGGATCGTCGGATTGGCGGTCTTGATCGTCTGAGCGATCAGCGGCGCGTTGGATGGCGAAATCGCCATTGCCACCGTGTCGGCCTTGCTCAGCATGTCCTGAACGATCTGCGCTTCGCCGGCCTCGTCGGAGGTCGATGCCGGGCCGGTGTAGAAGCATTCATATTCCGAGCTTGCATTTTCCTTGTTCCATTTCTCGCAGCCCTGGTGGATGGCTTCGAAGAATGGATTGTCGAGACCCTTCACCACGATGACGAGCTGTTTCTTGGCCAAAGCCGGCCCGGCGCCCAGCGCCATGGCGGCGACGGCGGCGAGCAAAAGTGTTTTCCTCATGTCAGTCCTCCCTTGAAACAGACGGACACGGCGTGCCCGCCACACAGATCGACCGGATGCTTAATGACCGAGGTTCGTTTCACGAGCACTCGTGTCGCCAAGACAGATCGATAAGCATTTCCAGATGCGGCATTGGCCCGGCTCACACAAGGGTGGCGCCGCAACCTCGACCGATAAACCTCCGCCGATTCCGCCCGGCTAACCGCCAGCGGCATCGGCATAATCTCCTCCGACGCTTAGCTAATATCGGCTTGCGGCCAACGTCAATGCTATTTGTCCTACAAAACGGATTTTTGGATAACCAAGGCTTCAATTCGTCCGACAATTGATTGACGAGCGCCGGCTTTTGCGTAAAAGAACGCTGACGCTGTTTCCGGGAGGAGATGGGGAGAGCGGGGCCAAAGCAGCGCCGGCATTCACGCCGGGAACAGCAGCGGGTCGCAAAACACGGGGAGGCAAAGACTGGTGGCGGTTCTCGAACTCACCAATATCTCGAGGCATTTCGGCGCCATCCAGGCGGTCAACGACGTATCGCTGTCGATCGAGCCCGGACAGGTGGTCGGCCTGATGGGCGACAACGGCGCCGGCAAGTCGACGCTGGTCAAGATGATCGCCGGCAATTTCCGCCCCAGCCATGGCGTCATGCGCATGGACGGCAAGGAGTTGATCCTGCACAAGCCGGCGGAAGCTCGCCAGCACGGCATCGAGATCGTCCACCAGGACCTGGCGCTGTGCAACAATCTGACCGCTGCCGCCAATGTCTATCTCGGCCGTGAATTGCGCCGCGGCTTCGGCCCTTTACGCATCCTCGACTATGCCGCCATGTACAAGCGCGCCGGCCAGCTCTTCGCCGAGTTGAAGTCCGAGACCCGTCCGCGCGACCTCGTCAAGCAGATGTCGGGCGGCCAGCGCCAGGCAGTAGCGATCGCGCGCACCATGCTGTCGCAGGCGAAGATCGTGTTGATGGACGAACCGACGGCCGCGATCTCGGTGCGCCAGGTCGCCGAAGTGCTGAACCTGATCCGCCATTTGCGCGACCAGGGCATCGCAGTGGTGCTGATCAGCCACCGCATGCCTGACGTGTTCACCGTCGCCGACCGCGTCATCGTCATGCGGCGCGGCCGCAAGGTCGCCGACAAGACGATTGCGTCAAGTTCGCCCGAGGAAGTCACCGGGCTGATCACCGGCGCCATCGAACAGGTTTGATCTCAGCGAATTTCACCACGCACAGCACATGAAGGTCGACGATGGCACTGACAATTGACCAGCCGATCGAACAAAAGCAGCAATCCTTGCCGGCAAGACTGTTTGCCAGCCAGACCTTCTGGGTGGTGATCGCGGTCATCCTGGCCTGCCTGTTCCTGTCTTTTGCCACCGACGCCTTCGCCACGTCGAAGAACCTTTACAACATCACCCGCAACATCACCTTCGTCGCCATCATCGCGCTCGGCATGACCTTCGTCATCATCACAGGTGGCATCGACCTGTCGGTCGGTTCGGTGCTCTGCCTGTCGTCGATGGTGCTGGCCGTCACCATGCATGCCGGCTACTCCATCGAGGTCGGCATCCTCGCCTCGATCGCCACCGCGCTCGCCATAGGCGCCTTCAACGGCATCATGATCGCCTATCTCGGCTTTCCACCCTTCGTGGTGACGCTCGGTATGCTGTCGATTGCCCGCAGCCTCGCCATGGTCGCCTCCAACAACACCGTCGTCTTCCAGTTCGGCCCGGATCACGACAAGCTTCTGGCGCTGGGCGGCGGTGCATGGGTGTTCGGCATCGCCAATCCGGTGCTCTACATGATCCTTTTGGCGCTGATCACCGGCTTCACGCTGCGCTGGACCAAGTTTGGCCGCCACATCTTCGCCATTGGCGGCAATGAGCACGCGGCGACGCTGACCGGCGTTCCCGTCAAGCAGATCAAGGTCGCCGTCTATATGATCTCGGCGCTGGCGGCGGGCATTGCCGGCATCATCCAGACCGGATGGCTGGGCGCCGTCACCACCAATCTCGGAACCGGCATGGAACTGCAGGTCATCGCCGCCACGGTCATTGGCGGCGCCAATCTCGCCGGCGGCGTCGGCACCGCCTTCGGCGCTATTGTCGGTGCCGCGCTCATCGAAGTGATCCGCAACAGCCTTGGTCTGCTCGGCATCAATGCTTTCTGGCAAGGCGTGTTCATCGGCGGCGCCATCCTGCTCGCGGTGCTGTTCGACCGGATCCGCAACTTCAGGCGCAATGACTGAATGTTTTTGGACTGAACCTTTCGGCTGGAAACCGTTGCCTTGACATCGAAAACCCTGTTCGAGCTCAACGGCCGGCTGGCGCTGATCACCGGCTCCGGCCAGGGCATCGGCCTGGCGCTGGCGCGCGGCCTTGCCGAGCATGGCGCAAGTGTCGTGCTCAACGGCCGCGATGCCGGCAAGGTTGCCGGTGCTGTCGCCGGCTTGCGCGACGCTGGCTTCAAAGCGCACCCCTCGACCTTCGACGTGACGGATTTTCGCGCGGTCGATGCCGATGTCGCCCGCATCGAGGCCGAGATCGGCGCCATCGACATCCTGANAGTTCAGACGTGTGCTCTTCCGATCTATCAACAATGCCGGCGTGCAGTTCCGCGCTCCGCTCGAGGACTTTCCCGAGGAGCAGTGGGAGCGGCTGTTCAAGACCAATGTCTCCGGCGCCTTCCATGCCGGCAAGGCGGTCGCCCGCAATATGATCGCGCGCGGCAAGGGCAAGATCATCAACATCGGCTCGGTGCAGAGCGAACTCGCCCGGCCCAACATCGCGCCCTATACGGCCACCAAGGGCGCAATCCGCAATTTGACACGTGGCATGTGCACCGACTGGGCGAAATACGGCTTGCAGGTCAATGCCATCGCCCCCGGCTATTTCCGCACCGAGATGAACCAGGCGCTGGTCGACAACCAGGAATTCTCCGCCTGGCTGGAAAAGCGCACGCCGGCTGGCCGCTGGGGGTATGTCGACGAACTGATCGGCGCCGCCGTGTTCCTCGCCTCCGACGCCTCATCCTTCGTCAACGGCCATACGCTTTATGTCGACGGCGGCATGACGGCTTCGGTTTGACGGGAAACCCTATCGCTCAGTCTGAAAATCCACCACTACGGCCGGCAGCACACAGCGGCTTTCGCCCCGCGCCTTGACGCGAGCCCGAACTCAGCCGCACAATCCCGTCGCAGGCGAAGGGAGGCCAGTCGTCTGCGGGAGGTATAACCCATGACGGACGCGATCAGGCTCTATTGGGGCCGGTTCGGACATGTTTCTGTCCTGAATGTCGCCAGCGACTTCGTCACCCATGCGCATGTCGAGGCCCACATCATCATCTGGCTGGAGGGCACGGCCGGCGAGATGACCGTCGGCCGCGAGACGGTGCCGCTGGGTCCCGGCACCGCCGCCGGCATCAATTCCTACCAGCCGCACAGCCACATTCTGTCGCAGAACGGCAGGCCCGGCCTGTTCCTCGCTTTCTACATCGATCCGGATTGGGCGCGCCGGCGCCGCGACCTGCCTTCGTCGGCGCCGTTGTTTGCACAGGCTGCGATCACGCTCGAACCCTGGCTGCACCAGGCCGCCGCCAACCTGCTCGACCATTTGAGCGATAATGAAAGCATCGACGACGTCGCCAATTACGAGATCGAGCGCTTCATCGATAGCCTGCTCGACGCCGCCGACGCCTCGGCGCCGCAGGAGGCGCGGATCCGGGTCAACACAATGCAGGATTTCCGCGTCCGCAAGGCAATCCAGCTGATGAAGGCCAATGTCTGCGAACGCATCTCGTTCGACGACGTCGCCCGCAGCGTCGGCCTGTCGCGGCCGCACTTCTTTGCTTTATTCAAGGAACAGACCAATCTGACGCCCAATGTCTACTGGAACACGCTGCGCATGGAGGAAGCCGTGCGGCAGCTGCAGTGGTCGCAGGAGCCGCTGATCTCGGTCGCCTGCAATCTCGGCTTCACCACCCAGGGCAATTTCTCGCGCTTCTTCCGCGACCATGTCGGCGTGCCGCCGACGCTTTACCGCGAGGCGGCGCGGGCTATGGCCTGAGCCAAGCCGCTCGTTTTTCAGACTCCTTGATAGGGCCGCAAGACCCATTGATAAGCGCAGCACCGGCCGCCGCCCTACCCTGCTGCGTATCGAATTCGTAGGGGAATGATCATATGGCTGAAGTCACCGTCTCCAGCGTCATCGACGCGCCGGTCGAAAAGGTCTGGGCGCGCATACGCGACTTCAACGGCCTGCCGGGCTGGCATCCGCGCATGGTCAAGAGCCATATCGAAGACGGCAAGAGCGCCGAAACCATCGGCTGCGTGCGTAATTTCGAGCTCGCCAGCGGCGCGCGTATCCGCGAAAAACTGCTCGACTTCTCCGACGCGAATTTCCGCGTCAGCTACTCCATCCTGGAGACGCCGCAGCCGTTGACCAATCACAAAGCGACGCTGCAATTGCGCCGCGTTACCGACGGCGACCGCACCTATGCCGAATGGACAGCAACTTTCGACGCGGCGCCCGAAGAGGCCGACAAGATCGCCGCCGGCATGGCCGCCAATGTCTTCCAGGGTGGCTTCAATGCGTTGAAGAGCCATTTTTCTGGCCAGAGCTGAGTCAGGGGAGACTGCCATGGCGCTTGCCCTCCAGACCTTTTCGGCCGTCAGGGATGCCAACGCGGCGCTGAAGGCGCCCGGCACCCGCTATCTCGGCGGCGGCACGCTGGTCGTGCGCGCCGCCAATGAAGGCGATGTCTCCGTCACCGGCCTCGTCCGCTCGACTGATCCGGCCCTCTCCGGGATCACCGTTGCCGGCGGCAAGGTCCGCATCGGAGCTTCGGTGACAATGGCGGCCATCGCCCGCCATCCCGAGCTTGCGGCGCTGTCCAGGGCTGCGCGCGCCGTCGGCGGCCCGGCGATCCGCAATATGGCGACTGTCGGCGGCAATCTGTTCGCACCCGCGCCCTACGGTGATTTCGCTGTCGCCCTGCTGGCGTTGGATGCGACGGTCGGCACCGATGATGGGGAATTGCCTATCGAGGATTTTCTGGCCAGGCGGGACGACAGCCGCGCCATCGTCACATCAGTCGCCTTCGCGTTGCCGAAGGCCGAGAATTTCCGCTTCCTGAAAGTGTCGCGGGTCAAGCCGAAGGGCGTCTCCGTGCTCAGCATCGCCGCCGTTCTCGAACAGGCCGGCGACGGCACTGTCTCCTCGGCGCGGATCGCGCTCGGCTGCATGGCAGACCGGCCGATGCGCGCCCGTGCTGCGGAAAAGGCACTGATCGGCAGCAGGCTCGAGCAGGACGGCGTCGCAGCGGCGCTGGCTGCAGCCGGTGAAGGCACCTCGCCAATCACCGACCCGATCGCCAGCGCCTGGTATCGCGCCGAGGTTCTGCCGGTCCATCTCGGCCGGCTGCTGCTTACTTAACCACCGCTTGGGGGGCGCGCGTCTGTCCGATCAACCGGGCAGGCGCGCTGGGAGGAAAACATGGCAAAGGTTCCGGTTCAGTTCACGCTCAACGGCTCGGAGAAGGCCGAATTTGTCGACAGCGGCACGACGCTGCTGCACGCGCTGCGCGACAAGATCGGCGACACCTCGCCCAAGGGCGGCTGCCACCAGGGCACCTGCGGCGCCTGTTCGGTCATCATCGACGGCGAACTCCGGCTCTCTTGCCTGACGCTGGCCGAGACCTGCGGCGGCGCCGACATTCGCACCACATCGGGCCTCGCTGAGGCCGGCGTCCTGCATCCGCTGCAGCGTGCCTTCCTCGACGCCTTCGCCACACAATGCGGCTTCTGCACGCCGGGCATGATCATGGCCGCCAAGGTGCTGCTTGACCACACGCCCAATCCGAGCCGCGAGGATGTGGTCGAGGCGCTGTCCGGCAATATCTGCCGCTGCACCGGCTACGAGCCGATCATCCAGGCGGTGCTGACCGCGGCCCGAGCCAATTCGCAGAACGCGGCCTAAGGACCAAAAGAATGGAACTGCGCAAAAACTATTTCGCCGATCAGCGCAAGGACGGCCTGCACGAGATCGGCCATGGGCGGCCTCGGCTGGATTCGCCGGGACATGTGACGGGCAAGACCGCCTATTTCGCCGACCGCAACTTCCCGAATATGCTTCACCTGAAAATGGTGCGCAGTCCGCACCACCATGCCCGCATCCGTTCGATCGACACTTCCGAAGCGGAGAAGCATCCCGGCGTGGTGAAAATCCTCACCGCCAAGGATGTGCCGCACAATGTCTACACCATCCTGATCCTGATCCAGGTCGGACCGGAAGACGAAACGGTGCTGGCCGACGGCAAGGTGCGCTGGAAGGGCGAGGCCGTGGTGGCGGTACTGGCCGAGACCGAGCGCGCGGCTCAGGAAGCGGCAGCCAAGGTCAAGGTCGATTATGAGGTGCTGCCGGCCGTCTTCGACATGGAAGAAGCGCTGAAGCCCGGCGCGCCTTTGGTCAACGAATATCACGGCCAGAATTATTACCTCTATGACAGCGGCGAATGCCGCAAGGTGCGCTTCGGCGATGTCGAGGCGGGCTTCGCTGGCGCCGACCACATCCTGGAACAGAGCTACCAGTCCTCGCCGATCGAGCATGCGCCGACCGAGACCACGGGCTGCGTCGTGGTGCCCGAAGGCAATGACCGCTTCACCTGCTACACCAACACCCAGGCGATGTTCTTCACCCTCGACAACGCGTCGATCATCCTGCAGATGCCCGGCTCCAAACTGCATTTCGTCGGCGGCACTGTCGGCGGCGGCTTTGGCGGCAAGGTCGACGTCATCGTCGAGCCGATCGCCATTCTTGGCGCCAGGCTGACAGGACGTCCCGTCTCCTTCATCTACAGCCGCGAAGAGGAGATGCAGATCTCCTCACCCCGCGCCGCCGAAAAGATAATCATCAAGGACGGCGTGATGAACGATGGCCGCATCGTTGCGCGCAAGGTGACCGGCTATACCGATGCCGGCGCCTATTCGCGCCACTCGCCTTATGGGGCGCAGAAGGGTGCCGCGCACTATCCCGGCCCCTACACCATCCCCAATGTCTGGATCGACACCTACTGCGTCTACACCAACCGCACACCCTCCTCCGCGATGCGCGGCTTCGGCGTCACCATCGGCGACTTCGCGCTTGAGGTGCAGATGGACAAGCTGGCGCGGCTGATCGGCATGGACCCGCTCGAATTCCGCTTCATCAACGCCTATCGCGATGGCGACATGAAGGCGCATCGCCAGCCGACCGAAGGAGCGGCGCTGATCGAGTGTATGCAGGAGGCGTCGCGCGCCGCCAACTGGCCTGTGGCGGAGAAGTATATGGCGATGTCCTCCTACAAGAAGGGAGCTTGAGATGGCGCTAAGGCGCGGACGCGGCGTCGCCGCGATCAACTATCCGACGGGCATGAACCTTGGCGGCGACCCGACGCAGGCGCTGGTGCATTCGACGCCGACCGGCAATTTCATGGTGACGCTTTCCAGCGTCGATCTCGGTCAGGGCTTGAAGCAGATCATGGCGCAGATCTGCGCCGAGACCATCGGCGTGCCGACGGACCGGGTTACCATCGACACCGCCGACACCGACACCGGTCCGCACTGCATGGGCACCTTCGCCTCGCGCGGCACCCACCGCGCCGGCAACGCCGTCATCCAGGCGGCCAAGGAAGCGCGCCAGGTGATGCTGGAAGTGGCGGCGGAAGAGCTGGAGGTGAACGCCTCCGATCTCGAAACTGATGGCGAGGGCAACATTCTGGTCAAGGGCGCGCCGCAAAAGTCGATCTCGATCTTCGATGTCGCGCTGTCGGCTCATTTCAAGCGTGGCCGCTCGATCTCAGGCCGCGGCATGTTCCTGATCCCGCGCTCCTATCCGGAGAAAGAGACCGGCGCGATGAAGCCGTCGACCTGCTACGC
Organism: Mesorhizobium sp. LSJC285A00; assembly: GCF_000503155.1. Taxonomy (NCBI): domain Bacteria; kingdom Pseudomonadati; phylum Pseudomonadota; class Alphaproteobacteria; order Hyphomicrobiales; family Phyllobacteriaceae; genus Mesorhizobium; species Mesorhizobium sp. LSJC285A00. The sequence goes on along the minus strand of NZ_AYVK01000051.1, from coordinate 1,532 downwards.
CCATGCCTGCGCGGTGGCCGAGGTCGAGGTCGATGACGAGACGGGCGAGGTTACGGTGCTGACCGTCAAGAACGTCTTTGAGATCGGCCGCGCGCTGAACCCGAAAATGGTCGAGCAGCAACTGGTCGGCGGTTCCTGGATGGGCATCAGCCACGCGCTCTACGAAACGACCGAGCCCTATTATCCCAACCGCGACCATGGCGGCACCGACTTCAACCAGTATCTGATGCCGGGACCGGGCGATCTCGCCCAAACCGAGATCATCGTGCTGGAGCGGCCGTCGGCGGATGGTCCTTACGGTGCCAAAGGGCCAGGCGAAATGTGCGCGAACCCGCAGATCCCCGCGGTTGCCAATGCCGTCTTCGACGCCGTCGGCGTGCGCATTGACACGCTGCCGATCACGCCGGAGCGCATATTGCGCGCGCTGAAGGCGCAAGCGGCGAACTGAGGACGACATGCAGGAGCCGAACGCAGAGACTGTCGCGACCTCACCGGAGGCGGTGGCATCCCGTCTCGCCGCTTCGCGTTATCTCGCCGACGACAGCCTGGCCACCGCCATCTTCCTGGCCATACGGCTGGGCAAGCCGTTGCTGCTCGAAGGCGCGCCCGGCGTCGGCAAGACCGAAGCGGCCAAGGCGATCGCGCAGCTGCTGGGCCGCGATCTGGTGCGGCTGCAATGCTATGAAGGAATCGACGCAGCACACGCGCTCTATGAATGGAACTACCAGCGCCAGTTGCTCGCCATCCGCCATGCCGGCGAGCACGAGATCGACATCTATGACGACCGCTTTCTGATCGCGCGGCCATTGCTGCAGGTGCTGCGGGCGCCGGAGCAGCGCGTGCTGCTGGTCGACGAGATCGACCGCTCCGACCACGAATTCGAAGCGCTACTGCTGGAATTCCTCTCCGACTTCCAGATCAGCATTCCCGAACGCGGCACCATCCGCGCCGAAGCGCAGCCGATCGTCATCCTGACGTCGAACCGCACCCGCGAACTCGCCGAAGCGCTCCGGCGCCGCTGCGTCTATCACTGGATCGGCTATCCCGACGCCGAGCGCGAAGCCGCCATCATCATGCTGCGCGCCGGCGATGTCGCCGAGACCACCGCCCGCGCCGTGGCGGCCGCTGTGCAGGAGATCCGCGTCCGCCCGCTGGCCAAGCCGCCCGGCATCTCCGAGGCCGTAGAATGGGCCAACGCCGCCACCATACTGGAGAAAGGCGGCAGCCCATGGCCGCAAGCCTTCCGCCGAGCCATCGGTGTGCTTATCAAGGACGAGGAGGATTTGTCCGCGATCGCGCCGGAGCTTGGCCAGATTGTCGAGGAGGCGCTGGGGTGACGTGTGAGGTCAACAGCTCGTTCATAGCGAGGTGGCCTCACCTGGGCACTCTGCAACGCTGGCGGGACAGCGCCCCCCTCTGTCCTGCCGGACATCTCCCCCACAAGGGCATAGGCGCTAAGATAGCTTTGGCATGGACTGAAACTTGCGCTTTCGTGGTGGTTCGCGCCAGCGATATCGCAAGGCATGGAGATT
>NZ_AYVK01000050.1:0-44583 GCF_000503155.1 Mesorhizobium sp. LSJC285A00 | reverse complement strand
AGCATCAGCGAGGCAAGGCGAGAAAGCGGCGCAAGCGCCGGCGTGGGCGCAAGGTTTTTGCGCGCGACGACAGCCCTCTCGCAACGGCCGCGGCGGTCGGTGCACCGGCCTCCGTCGGCCCGGCCGCTCCAGCGCCCGTGCCTTTGCCCTCGGCCCCACAACCCCGACCGGAACAGCCAATGCATCGGCCGCCGATGCAGGAACTGCCGGTGTTTGCCGCGCTCGATCTCGGCACCAACAATTGCCGGCTGCTGGTCGCGGTGCCGCAACGCCATGGCCAGTTCCGCGTCATCGACGCCTTCTCGCGCATCGTCAGGCTGGGCGAGGGGCTGACCGCCAATGGGCACCTTAGCCAGGCGGCGATGGACCGCGCCGTCGAGGCGCTGAAAATCTGCGGCGACAAATTGCGCAACCGCAAGATCAGGAAAGCCCGGCTGATCGCCACCGAGGCTTGCCGCACCGCCGACAATGGCGTCGAATTCCTGCAGCGCGTCGAGCGCGAGGCAGGGCTGAAGCTCGAGATCATCGACCGCCAAACCGAGGCGCGGCTTGCTGTATCCGGCTGCGGCTCGCTGGTCGAGCGCGACACGCAAGGCGTGGTGCTGTTCGACATTGGCGGTGGCTCGTCCGAAATCGCGCTGATCGACCTCACCGGCCAGCGCTCGCCGCGGCTGGCCAACCACATCGTGTCGTGGACCTCGCTGCCGGTCGGCGTCGTCTCTCTGGCCGAACGCTTTGGCGGCCGCACGGTGACGCGCGAGATCTTTGCCGCCATGGTCGACGACGTCGCGGTGCGGCTGAAAGCCTTCGACGGCCGCGACCGGCTGAGCCATGTGCTGGCCAGTCCGAAATTCCATCTGCTGGGCACATCCGGCACGGTGACGACGCTGGCCGGCGTCCATCTCGATCTCGAACGCTACGACCGCCGCCGCGTCGATGGGCTGTGGATGGACCGCGACAGCGTCGACCGCATGGTCGAAAAACTGGTCGGCTGGGATTTCCAGCAGCGCTGCGCCAACCCGTGCATCGGCGCCGACCGTGCCGACCTGGTGCTGGCCGGCTGTGCTATCCTGGAAGCCATCCGTGCGGTGTGGCCGTCGGAGCGGCTGCGCGTCGCCGACCGGGGCTTACGCGAAGGCATTTTGAGCGAGCTGATGGCCGATGACGGCGTCTGGCGCAACAGTGGGCGAGGCCGACAGTGACCAAGAAGCCGGAAAAGCCGGGCTCCGCCAGCATTCGTGTCCTCAAGACGCGGATCAAGAAGAAGAGCGGCCTGAAGGAATCGTCGCGCCGCTGGCTGCAGCGCCACATCAATGATCCCTATGTCCAGCGCTCCAAGGCCGACGGCTATCGCTCGCGCGCGGCCTACAAGCTGATCGAGATCGATGACAAGCATCATCTGCTGAAACCCGGCATGAAGGTCATTGATCTCGGTGCGGCCCCCGGCGGCTGGTGCCAGGTGGCGGCCGCGAGGACGAAATCCACTGCCGACAACCCGCATGTCGTCGGCATCGACTATCTCGAAATGGATGCGGTGCCGGGTGCGCCGGTGCTGCTGATGGATTTCCTCGACCCGGAAGCGCCGCAAAAGCTCGCCGAGGCGTTGGGCGGCGACCCCGATGTCGTATTGTCGGACATGGCCGCGCCGACGACGGGTCATAAGCGAACCGACCACATCCGCACCATGCATCTGTGCGAGGTGGCCGCCGATTTCGCGCTGTCGGTGCTGAAGCCGGGCGGGCACTTTTTGGCCAAGACGTTTCAAGGCGGCGCCGAAAACGAGCTGCTGTCGATGCTCAAGAAGAACTTCCGCTCGGTGCACCACGTGAAGCCGCCGGCGTCGCGGGATGAGTCGGTGGAACTGTATTTGCTGGCGAAGGATTTTAAGGGCAGAGACGGCACGGCGTGAAAGACGCTTCGTAGCGTTCCGTCCCTCTGTCCTGCCGGACATCTCCCCCGCAAGGGGGGAGATTGGCAGTTGCGACCGCCTCGCCATTCCTTCAAAGTTGCAAGATTGGCGAAAGCCGCGTGATATCCGATCTCCCCCCTTGCGGGGGAGATGGCCGGCAGGCCAGAGGGGGGTGTGAAGGATCGCCGACGTCGACGATTTTCGTCGCGCCGCCCCTTACTTTCCAGCCGTGCTCACCGGCTCCAGTGTCTTCGGCGTCGTCATCCGGCCATGACCCGACACGGCGTTGCCGGCATCCGGCGCCAGCCGCGTGAACGACACCGACGCCGCCGCTGACACTGCCGCCACGATGAAGAAGGCGATGTGGAAATCGCCGAGCGCCAGCGGTCCGCCATGGATCGAGGTCGAGACTTCCAGGATGCCGCCGGCCAGCGCCACGCCGAGCGCGATCGACAGTTGCTGGAACACCGCCGTGATCGGCGTTGCCTTGCTGGTGTCCTCGGCCGTCACCTCGGCATAGGAGAGCGCGTTGACGCCGGTGAAGAACATCGAGCGGATGAAGCCGCCGACCAGCAATATCGCCAGCATCAGCGCGTAAGGCGTCTCCGGCGTGAACAGGCCGTATATGGCGATCGATGCCGCGGCGATCAGCGAGCCCCAGATCAGCACCCGGCGGAACCCCGCAAGCCGGAAGATCAGCGCGGTAACGAATTTCATTCCGATGGCGCCGATAGCCGAGACGAAGGTGATCATGCCCGACTGGAACGGCGTCAGCCCGAAGCCGATCTGGAACATGAGGGGCAACAGGAACGGCACCGCCCCGATGCCGATGCGAAACAGCGAGCCGCCGAGCACCGAGGAGCGGAACACCGGGTTGCGGAACAGTTCCAGCGCCAGCAGCGGGTTCTTGGCGCGCCGCGCATGCAGGAGATAGAGCACGCCGGAAATCAGCCCGACCGCCACGGTGATGAGGCCGGTCGCCGGCGGCAGATAGGGCAGGCTGACCACCGACAGGCCGAAGATGACGCCGGAGGCCGCCAGCCCGCTCAGTACGAAACCGACGAAATCGAGCGGCGGCGTCTCCATCGAGTCGGTTTGCGGCAGGAAGCGCGTCGCCAGCCAGATGCCGATCAGGCCGATCGGCACGTTGATCAGAAAGATCCAGTGCCAGGTGAAATAGGTGGTGATGAAGCCGCCGATCGGTGGTCCCACAAGCGGGCCGACCAGCGCCGGCACCGTCAGCCACGACATGGCCGCGACCAGCTCGCTCTTCGGCGTCGCGCGCACCAGGACCAGCCGGCCGACCGGCGTCATCATGGCGCCGCCTATGCCTTGCAGGAAGCGCGAGACGACAAAGGCCGGCAGTGAATTGGAGATGGCGCAGCAGACCGAGCCGACGATGAAGACGCCGATCGCGGCGCGAAAAATGGTCTTCGCGCCGAACCGGTCGGCCATCCAGCCGCTGATCGGAATGAAGATCGCCAGCGCCACCAGATAGGCGGTCAGCGCCAGCTTGAGCGCGATCGGGCTGGTGTGGATGTCGACGGCAATCGCCGGCAGCGATGTCGCGATGACGGTCGAATCCATGTTTTCCATGAACAAGGCGACCGCCAGAATGAGCGGAATGATGCGGTTCAACGAACGCGTCCGAACTGGTCTAAATGTGCCTGCCGGCCAATCCAAACAATGAAAAGGCGGGCAAGCCGATACAAACGGGCGGTTATCACGCCTCAGGCGCGATGTCGCATTAATTTGCTGTCACTTTTGTGCGACCGTGGGCGGACAAGAGGCGTCGCTGCGTTTCGCCACATTGAATGAACTTGCGAAAATTGACCTGGTTCACTATGCTGTAGTGAATATAACTACTATATGGACAATGCTATGGAAGAAGCCGTTTCCGCAGCCGACGCCAACCGCAAATTCTCGCTCCTCCTGCGCGGTGTCCGCGAAGGACAGAGCTATGTCGTGACCAGCCATGGGCGCCCCGTGGCGCGGATCGTGCCTGCAGGGCAGCCCGACCCTGCGGCGTCTCGTTCGCGCACAGCGCTGCTGTCGCGCCTCGAACGCCAGCCTGTTGTAGAAGCCGGGCGCTGGAGCCGCGACGAGCTTTACGAGGACGAGCGGTGAAGGTCGCGCTCGATACCAACATCCTTGTTTATGCCGAGGGGATCAACGGAGCCGAGAAGCGCGACATCGTTTTCGGCCTGCTGCACGACATTGCGCAAGAGGCAGCCGTCATTCCAGTCCAGGTGCTCGGCGAATTGTTCACCGTTCTCACACGCAAGGCCGGACGATCACGTGCACAAGCGCGCGACGCCCTGTTGAGCTGGCGCGACGCGTTTCCGGTTGTCGGCACGACGCCGGAGGTGATGACGGTCGCGGCTGATCTTGCGACCGATCACCATTTCGGCATCTGGGATGCGACCATCCTGTCTGTTGCCTCGCAAACCGGTTGCCGGCTGCTGCTGTCGGAAGATCTGCAGGACGGCTTCACCTGGGGCGGCGTAACGGTCGTCAATCCTTTCGCGTCACCGCGCCATGTCTTGCTCGATGCCCTGTTGGGCAAGTCCGCCGAATAGGCCACGACCGGCTTTTCAACCACGCCGCGACGTGTTACCAGCCAGCGCCAATCCTGAAAGGGAAGACGAGTCGGCGCTGTCCATTTCGGTCCAGCGCTTTTTTGTATTCTCCCGGCGCTTTTCGTATCCGAGGACTGGCCATGGCAAAAATCATCGAAACGTCCACCGGCGCGCTGGCGCTGACCTTTGACGACGTGCTGTTGCAGCCCGGTCATTCCGAGGTCATGCCCGGTGAGACCGACATCCGCACCCGCATCGCCACCGACATCGACCTCAACGTGCCGATCCTGTCGGCCGCCATGGACACCGTCACCGAGGCGAGGCTTGCCATCGCCATGGCGCAGGCCGGCGGCATCGGCGTCATCCACCGCAATTTCTCGCCGGCCGAACAGGCCGAGCAGGTGCGTCAGGTCAAGAAGTTCGAATCGGGCATGGTCATCAATCCGGTCACCATCGGCCCCGACGCCACCCTGGCCGACGCGCTGGCGCTGATGCGCACCTATTCCATCTCGGGCATTCCGGTGGTCGAGAATGGCGGGACCGGCGGCCAGAAGATCGGCCGCCTCGTCGGCATCCTGACCAACCGCGACGTGCGCTTCGCCTCCGATCCGGGGCAGAAAGTCTACGAATTGATGACCCGTGAGAACCTGATCACGGTCAAGGAGAATGTCGACCAGGACGAGGCCAAGCGGCTGCTGCATCAGCACCGCATCGAAAAGCTCGTCGTCGTGGACAAGTCCGGCAATTGCGTCGGCCTGATCACCGTCAAGGACATCGAGAAGTCGCAGCTCAACCCGCACGCCACCAAGGATGCGCAGGGGCGCCTGCGGGCGGCGGCAGCCACCAGCGTCGGCGATGACGGCTTCGAGCGCGCCGAGCGGTTGATCGATGCCGGTGTCGACCTCCTGGTCATCGACACCGCGCATGGCCATTCGCAGCGCGTGCTCGATGCGGTGACGCGGGCCAAGAAGCTTTCCAATTCCGTCCGCATCCTGGCCGGCAACGTCGCCACCGCCGAAGGCACGCAGGCGCTGATCGACGCCGGCGCCGATGCCGTCAAGGTCGGCATCGGCCCGGGCTCGATCTGCACCACGCGCATCGTCGCCGGCGTCGGCGTGCCGCAGCTTTCGGCGATCATGTCGGCGGTCGAGACGGCGCATAGATCAGGCGTGTCGGTCGTCGCCGACGGCGGCATCAAATATTCGGGTGACCTGGCCAAGGCGCTTGCCGCCGGCGCCAGTGCGGCCATGATCGGTTCGCTGCTGGCCGGCACCGACGAAAGCCCGGGCGAGGTCTATCTGCATCAGGGCCGCTCCTTCAAGGCCTATCGCGGCATGGGCTCTGTCGGCGCCATGGCGCGCGGCTCGGCCGATCGCTACTTCCAGGCCGAGGTTCGCGACACGCTGAAACTGGTCCCGGAAGGCATTGAAGGGCAGGTGCCCTACAAGGGACCTGTGTCTGGCGTGCTGCACCAGCTTGCGGGCGGGCTAAAAGCCGCTATGGGTTATGTCGGTGGCCGCGACCTTGCCGATTTTCGCGAACGCGCCACCTTTGTGCGCATATCCAACGCCGGACTTCGTGAAAGCCACGCCCATGACGTCACGATTACCCGCGAAAGCCCGAACTATCCTGGCGGAGCCTGACCGGCAGCCAGAGCGGTACATGCTCTGGCGCCACCAGGCGACGATCGTGCTGCGGCTGGCGCGCCATGCCGGCGCGCTGTGCTTTGCCGCCGCGGCGGTTTTCATCATCATGACGCTGCTGGAATTCTTCTATTTCCGCCGGCTGAGCGGTGGCCTGCCGTCGCTCGACGTGCGCCTTGGCGGGTTCACGCCCGACGAGGGCATGGCCTGGCTGACGGCACTCGGCCGGCGCGGCAGCGAGATCATCCTGGTCTGGCACTATTTGACTTTCGACCTTCTCTTCCCGGCGCTGCTGTCGCTGACCATGGTCAGCCTGATCCTGGCAACCGGGCGGCGGCTGAAGAGTTTTCGTGCCATGCCGGTGCAGCTTCAGGCACTGTTCGCGCTGGTCATCGTGCTGCCCTACACGTGCGCCGACTACGCCCAGAACATTGCGGTGGCGCGGCTTCTGTCCGATGCGCTGTCGGCCAACCCGGATTCTCTGTCTTTCGCCTCGTCGCTGATCGTCACCAAATTCGCGCTGCTGGCGATCCCCGTCATCGTCATCGCGTTTTTGATCCTTGCCGCCCAGCGGCGTCCACAGGCATGAACGACAGAGCAGGGGCAACGCCATGAGCCAGACCGCGATTTTCTGGCCGATGCTGGCGCAGGTGTTGCTCGTCTATATCGTCTATGTCGTGATGGGCCGGCGCCGCTACGGCGCGGTCAAATCGGGCGAGGCCAAGGTCGGTCAATACAAGGTGCGCACGACCGAGCCCGGGTCGAGCGTCACGGTTGCCAACAATCTCATCAACCAGTTCGAACTGCCGGTGCTGTTCTATGTGCTGTGCCTGGCGCTGCACGCGACCAATGGCGTCAATTATCTGACCCTGGCGTTGATGTGGATTTTCGTGATTTCCCGCTATGGCCACGCCTGGGTCCACCTCACCAGCAACAATCTGCGGTTTCGCAGCCGCGCCTTCTACGTCGGCGCGATCATTCTCTTGTTGGCATGGATCTGGTTCGCGCTACACCTGCTCGGAGCGGTGTAGGGCAGTCGTTTACCCTCCCCCTCGTGGGGAGGGTCGCTCCGCGCAGCGGAGCGGGGTGGGGGTCTACAAATCGAACACCGCGATCTTGCGCTTGTCGAACTTGATGCCGATTTCGCCGCGCACCAGCTTCAGTGCGGCTTCGCCGAACACGGCGCGTCGCCAGCCCTGCAGGGCCGGCACGTCGGCATCCTCGCCCTCGGCGGCGATGCGGTCGATGTCGTCGCTGGACGCCAGCACTTTCGAGGCGACGCCTTCCTTCTCGGCGACGATCCGCAACAGCACTTTCAACAGCTCGGAGGCGGCATTGGAGCCCTCGGGCGGCTGAAAGCTCTTGGGCAGCTTCGGCATCTCTTCGCGGGGCAAAGCGAGCGCCGTGTTGACCGCGCCAAGCAATGCGGTAGCCGTCGACGAACGCTCCCAGCCTTTCGGCGTCGTGCGCAGCTTGCCAAGGGCTGCCGCATCGCGCGGCGCCTGCTGGGCGACCTCGTATATGGCGTCGTCCTTGAGCACCCGGCCGCGCGGCACGTCACGCTCACGCGCCTCGCGTTCGCGCCATGCCGCCACCGCCTGCACGATCGCCAGCTCCTGGGGCTTGCGCAGCCGCATCTTCAGCCGCTTCCAGGCGTCTTCGGGGTGCGGATCGTAGGTTTCGCGCGAAGTCAGCACCTCCATTTCCTCGTTCAGCCAATGGGCGCGGTTTTCCCGCTCCAGTTCGGCGCTGAGATGCTTGTAGACGTCGATCAGATGGGTGACGTCGGCCAGCGCATAGTCGAGCTGCTTGTCCGACAGCGGCCGGTGGCGCCAGTCGGTGAAACGCGAGGATTTGTCGAGCCGTGCGCCGGTGATGCGCTGCACCAGCTGATCGTAGGAGACGCTGTCGCCGAAGCCGCAGACCATGGCCGCGACCTGGGTGTCGAACACCGGATGCGGCACCAGATCGCCGAGATGGACGATGATTTCAATGTCCTGGCGCGCGGCATGGAAAACCTTGACCACCGCTTCATTGGCCATCAGCCGGAAGAATGGGGCGAGGTTGATGTCGGGCGCCAGCGGGTCGATCAGCGCGGTGACGCCTGGCGCCGCCATCTGGATCAGGCACAGAATCGGCCAGAATGTCGTTTCGCGGATGAATTCGGTGTCGACGGTGACGAAATCCGACTTTTCAAAAGCGGCGAGAACGGACTCGAGCTCATTTTGGGTGGTGATGACGTGCATCAAATCGCTTTTTAGTAACGGGTAAGGTTCTCTTTCAATTTCAGCCGTGGGCGCTTTCGTCAAGCCGCCCGTCGGTCAAGTATCCGCCGATCCGTCGGAATCGCCATTCCTGCGCGCCAGCCGCGCGAACACAGTCGATGTGCGCAGCAGCGCTGTGAAGCGGCTGCGCTTGCCCGCCGGCACGCTGCCGCGCACCTGCATGCGGTAGAGAATGACGGCGATGAGGGTGGCGTAGACGACTGCGCTGAAGACAAACAGGGCGCCCGGTCCGAAATGTTGCATCACTGCGGACGCCGCGAAGGGGCCACCAATGGCGCCGAAGGAATAGAACAGCATCAAGGCGGCGTTGATCAGCACGAACTCGCCCTTGTCGGCGCGGTCGTTGGAATGCGCCGCCGATAGCGAATAGAGCGGCATGGCGAAGCTGCCGAAGATGAAGACGATGATCAAATTGAGGGTCGGATCGGCGCCGGCGACGAAGACCAGCGCCAGCGCGGCGAACATGGCGCCGCATGTCGTGGCCAAAAGCACCGCGCGCCGATCCCAGCGGTCGGAGAGGTAGCCCAGCGGATACTGGATGAGGGCGCCGCCGAAGATGCCGACGCTGACGAAGGTGACGACATCGGCCACCGACATGCCGATCTGCTCGGCATAGACCGGCGACAGCGTGCGGAAGGCGCTGTTGGTGACGCCGACGCAGATGCAGCCGAAGCAGCCGAGCGGCGAAATCCGCCAGACGCGGGCGAGATCGAGCTTGACGTCTTCCGGCGGCGTCGGGTTGGAGCGGTCGCCGAGCGACACCGGAACCAGCGACAGCGTGATCATCATCGACATGATGGCGAAGATGGCAAAGCCGCCGGGGCCGAAGATCGGGATCAGGAACTGCGCGCCGGTTACCGAGCCGATATCGACCATGCGGTAGACGGCGAGCACCCGCGCACGATCCTTGTTTTCGACGCCGGAGTTCAGCCAGGCTTCCATGACGGTGAACAGGCCGGCAAAGCAGAAACCGCCGGCAAAGCGCACCGCGCACCACATCACCGGGTCGATCACCAGCACCAGGAGCAGCGTACTGGCAGCGGCGATGGCGGCGAGCGCTGAAAACGTCCGGACATGGCCGACTGCCTTGAGGATACGGGTGACGGCCAAGCACCCCAACAGGAAGCCGGCGAAATAGAACGTGCCCATCAGGCCGATGTCGGAGGCCGAAAATCCTTCCTGCGCGCCGCGCAGCGCGATCAGCGTGCCCTGCAGCCCGTTGCCGCCAAGCAGGATGCCGGCGGCGATGAGGAGCGGGATCAGCGGGCGGATGGAGGACATACGGAACCGTTGCTTAGGTGGCTCCACAGTTCTGAACTATCGGTGTGGCCAATGCCAGTGGCTTGTCCCGCCGCCAACAGGTGTGTGGCTTCAAGTGCGGCCGTTCAAGCTCCGTCGGCCCTCGCCAAAGCTTCGCTCGCTGGCGCAGGCTTGCCCCGGGCAGCCCTTCGGCCAAGCGAGCCGGCGGTCAGCAGGCTGAGCATGATGAAGGGGATGCCGATACCGAAGGCCGAGCGAATGCCCCAATGGTCGGAGACGAAGCCGAGCAATGGCGGGCCGAGCAGGAAGGCGACGAAGGAGATCTGCGACAGCGCCGCGACATTGATTGCCGCGGAGCGGTCCGTGCGTTGGGCCGCCGCCGAGATCGCCAGCGGAAAGATCGCGCTGCTGCCGATGCCAAGTAGCGCAAAGCCCAGCATCGATACGAGCGGGGCAGGCGAGAAGAAGACGAGCAGCACGCCGACCGCCATCGTCGCCAGCAGCACCCGCGCCACGACGCTCGGCGAGTGGCGGTCGACAAAGGAGTCGGCAAAGAAGCGCGTGCTCGCTTGCGAGAATGCAAACAGCGCCACGGTGAAGCCGGCGACGAAAGGGCCCGCATCGAACACGGTGCGCATGTAGATTGCCGACCAGTCGATGCTGGCGCCTTCCATCAGCATCGCCGACAGTGTCACCGCGACGAGGACGAGGATCGGCAGCGTCGGCCGCGCCAGCGTTGGCGCCGTCTCGTCATTGCCGGCGAAGCGGCTCGGCGCCGGTTCGTAACCGCCGAGAAACAGCGCGATTCCTGTCGCCACCATCGGTACGACAATCGCCAGGTGCAGTTGCGGCGAAATGCCGAGATGCGCAAGCGCGGCGCCGAACAGGCCGGCGCCGAAAAAGCCGATGCTCCAGAACGAATGCGCCCGGTTCATGATCCGGCGCTTGAGCAGGAATTCGGTTCTGTCGGCCTCGACATTGAGAATGATCTCGACGCTGCCGATCATCAGGCCGACCGGAAACAGCATCAGGAACAGCGCAAGCGGCCCAGGCGCATGCACGGCAATGGCAAAGACAACCGACAAGAGCGGCACCAGCCCGAGCAGCGCGCGGCGGAAGCCGACGCGCTCCAGGATCGGCGCCGCCAGCGTCAGCGCGGTCAAGGTGCCGATCGGCGTCCCGATCAGGCTGAGCCCGAGCGTGCCGTCTCCTATGCCCATGGCATGCTTGATGTCGGGCAGCCGCGGGAAGATTTGGCCCATGGCGAACGAATAGATCGCAAAGCCGGCGTAGACCCGGTGTTGCGGAGCGAGGCGGAGGCCAAAGGTCATGACGATGCTTTCGGGGAAGAGAGCCGGCGATTGTGGTTGATATTCTCTTATCTTGCACAAACATGCAAATCGTGCAAGAACGTGCAAAAAGAAAACAGGATCATGCAATGCTGACCGATGAGCGGCATCAAATCATTCGCGATCGCCTCGCCGTCGAGGGCCGGGTACTGGCCGGCGAGCTGGCAAGCCGCTTCGGCGTTTCGGAGGACACGGTTCGCCGCGACCTCAGGGAACTCGCCAAGGCCGGGCAATGCCGCCGCGTCTATGGCGGTGCGGTCGCGCCCGCACCCTTCGCATCGACGACTGTCGGCCTGCGCGCCAGTCATGCCGTCGAAGAAAAGACGCGGCTGGCCCGCGCAACCGTGGCACTGCTTTCGCGCGGACAGACCCTGTTCATCGACAGCGGCTCGACCAATGCCGCGATCGCCAGGGCCATCCCGCGCGACATAGATCTGACCGTCGCCACCAATTCGCTCGAAATTGCCTCCGTCCTGTCAGACCACGCTTTGGTCGAACTGATTGTGCTGGGCGGGCGGTTCGACCGCCATCTCGGCGCCTGCGTCGGCGCCGACACGCTTGCAGCTGTCGGGCAACTTGGCGCGGACTTGTTTGTTCTCGGATCCTGCGGTCTCGATGCGTCGCGCGGCGTCACGGCCTTCGATTCGGCTGAGGCCGAGGTAAAGCGGGCCATGGCCAAGAACAGCGCAGGCATCGTCATCGCTGTAACCAACGACAAGCTGGCCACAGCCGCACCCTACCGGGTCGCCAGGCCAGAGGCGATCCGCCACCTCGTGGTCGAAAAGACCGCGCCGGCCGCAATCCTCGCGGATTTCGAACGCCAGGGCGCCGAAATCCATTTGGCTTAAACGGAGCTGGGCGCGCGGGCAGTCCGGGACGCAGCATGGGCGACGAACACTTCGACATCTTCCTTTGAATGACCGAGAAGGGCTCCTTCAAGCCTCGCCAGATCATTCGATGTGAAGATGTCAAAGGCCTCTCCGCTGCGGCACGTTCTGGAGATCAACAAGCTCAGTTTGCAGCGTCATTCTTCTGTCGGCAGGCAGTATCAGCGCTCTTCCACTGAGGTTTTAGGAACAATCTGGGTGAACTTCAGGATGCGGCCTTTGTCGACAAACGGTGCAAAGCCTGCATCGCCAATATGTCGGCGTCCATACCCGGTTCCGCCGCGAACAAGGCCATTGATTTGTCGCCCTGAAGCATCAGCTCCAATTCGCGGCCATTATGTGGCCCGACACTCGGCGGGACTGTGGGTTTTGGCATGAAGTATCTCCAGATCATTCGATGACTGCACTGTCGCGAGAAACACTTCTGGCGGCAATGCGCCAAGCCTGGCAAAGACTTCAACACTGACGAGCGGTTAGAGAGACGACCCAAACCCGGCTTGCCTTGACAAATCGGGCCTCCCATGCGCTTTTCGCGCAAATTTTGGACCGGGCTTTGATGCTTCGGCCCGCAACCAGAACACCCCGGAATTTTGACATGACAATGCATCGTTACCGCAGCCACACCTGTGCCCAGTTGAGAAAGAGCGATGTCGGCTCTTCGGTTCGCCTGTCGGGCTGGGTGCATCGCGTGCGCGACCATGGCGGCCTGCTGTTCATCGACCTGCGCGACCATTACGGCCTGACCCAGATCGTCGTCGATCCGGATTCGCCCGCCTTCAAGGTCGCCGAGACGCTGCGTGGCGAATGGGTGATCCGCGTCGACGGCGAGGTCAAGGCGCGCCTGCCGGACACCACCAACGCCAACCTGCCGACCGGCGAGATCGAGATCTTTGCCCGCGAGATCGAGGTGCTGTCGGCAGCCAAGGAATTGCCGCTGCCGGTGTTCGGCGAGCCCGACTATCCCGAAGACATCCGCCTGAAGTACCGTTTTCTCGACCTGCGCCGCGAGACGCTGCACAGGAACATCGTGGCGCGCACGAAAATCATCGCCGAGATGCGCAAGCGTATGACCGATGTCGGCTTCACCGAATTCTCGACGCCGATCCTGACGGCCTCGTCGCCGGAAGGCGCGCGCGACTTCCTGGTGCCGTCGCGGATCCATCCCGGCACCTTCTACGCGCTGCCGCAGGCGCCGCAGCAGTACAAGCAGCTGATCATGGTTTCGGGCTTCGACCGCTATTTCCAGATCGCGCCCTGCTTCCGCGACGAGGACCCGCGCGCCGACCGCCTGCCCGGCGAATTCTACCAGCTCGACCTCGAGATGAGCTTCGTCGAGCAGGACGACGTGCTGTCGACCATGGAGCCGGTGATGCGGAGCGTCTTCGAGACTTTCGCCAACGGCAAGCCGGTGACGCAGACATTCCAGCGCATCCCGTACGATGTCGCGATGCGCAAATACGGCTCCGACAAGCCGGACCTGCGCAACCCGATCGAGATGCAGGCCGTCTCCGACCATTTCCGCGATTCCGGCTTCAAGGTGTTCGCCAACATCCTGGCCAACGATCCGAAGGCCGAAGTGTGGGGCATTCCGGCCAAGACCGGCGGCAGCCGCGCCTTCTGCGACCGCATGAACTCGTGGGCGCAGGGCGAGGGCCAGCCGGGACTGGGTTACATCTTCTGGCGCAAGGAAGGCGACAAGCTTGAAGGCGCCGGTCCGCTGGCCAAGAACATCGGCGAGGAGCGCACCGAGGCGATCCGCCAGCAGCTCGGCCTTGCCGATGGCGACGCCGCCTTCTTCGTCGCCGGCGATCCGAAGAAGTTCGTTACCTTCGCCGGTGCCGCGCGTACGCGTGCCGGCGAAGAACTGAACCTTGTCGACCGCGAGCGCTTCGAATTGTGCTGGATCGTCGACTTCCCGTTCTTCGAATGGAGCGAGGAGGAGAAGAAGATCGACTTCGCCCACAACCCGTTCTCGATGCCGCAAGGCGGTATCGACGCGCTCAACGGCGACGACCTGCTCGGCATCAAGGCCTTCCAGTACGACATGGTCTGCAACGGTTTCGAGATCGCCTCTGGCGGTATCCGCAACCATTTGCCCGAGACCATGGTCAAGGCGTTTGAGACGGTCGGGCTGGACCGCGCCACGGTCGAGGAGCGCTTCGGCGGCCTCTATCGCGCCTTCCAGTATGGCGCGCCGCCGCATGGCGGCATGGCGGCCGGTGTCGACCGCGTGGTCATGCTGCTGGTCGGGGCCAAGAACCTGCGCGAGATCACCATGTTCCCGATGAACCAGCAGGCCTACGATTTGTTGATGAACGCGCCTTCGGAAGCCTCGCCGCAGCAGTTGCGTGATCTGTCGCTGCGTGTCGCGGCAGTGAAGAAGGACTGACGGCAGCGTTGCAGCTGCCCTTTCTCCCCGTCTCTATACGGGGAGAAATGTCCGGCAGGACAATGAGGGGCAGCACGCATGCAGGCGATTGGCGAACGGCCTTAGCAGTTGGCGCCTTCTGACAATCGGTTCAGCATCGAACTACAATTTGCAGGCGTTGGCGCCGCCCCTCATCTGCCTGCCAGCACCTTCTCCCCGTATAGTGACGGGGAGAAGGGAGCGAACTTCGATCAGTCTTCGTTGGCCTTGACGTGGACGCCCAGCGTCTTGGTCAGGTCGGCCGGGTTGGACATGGCGCCGGCCATGATCAGCGCGAACGGCACCGCTGCCGGCGGCTCGGCCGAAATCTCGAGGCTCTTCGGATCGTCGAGGTACTTGCTCACCGCGGCCGTCACTTCGGCGGTCAGTTCGGGATTGTTGAGCTGCGCCATGCCGAACGGCACGATCGCCTTGGCCTGGTTGGCGATGTCCTTGCCCGACATGCCCTGCTGCTTGCCGACATACTCAAGCACTTTGCCGGTGAGCGAATCGTCATCGAAGCGGATCGATGCGCTGTTGAAGGAGAGCTGCTGCAACAGGCCGAGCAGGGCCATGCCTTGCGCCGAATTGTCAGCCCCTTCGGGCTGCGCCGCCATCTTCTTCTGCATCTCCTGCAGCGACTTGACGAAGTCGACCGTGTAGCCGCCGAGGCCGAAGGTCATGCCGAGCGTGCCGGCATTCTCGACCGAGATGTCGTATTTCGACAGGTCCATCTTGCCGTCGCTCGGCTGCCAGGTGCCGCCGATTTCGATATTGCCCGAGATGTTCTGGTAGCCGAGGGCCTCGATGGCTTCCTTGGATTTCGCATCGTCGACCAGGGTCAGGTCGGCGTTGAACTTTTCCGTGGTGGCGGAAAACTCCATCGCCTTGCCGTCGGCCGGCGGCGTGATCTGGACAGCAAGCCCATCCACCGAGAAGGCGGTCTTGTCGGCAACCTTGACCGTCAGGTTTTCGAGTTCGGCCGACTTGTAGATCATCATCGAGCCGAGCGGGCCTGTAGCGCCCTCAGCCGGGATGTTGGCGTCGTGGATGACGAAGGGGGTGAGGTTGAGCGTGACGCCGTCCTTGCTGTGCTCGAAGGCCGAAGTCGTGATGGTCGCGACATCGAAGCCGCCATTGGCTTCGGTCACGCCCTCGAGCTTGACGTCACCGATCGGCAGCGATTCCTTTTCGGCCGCCGGTTTGACCGACACGCCCTGCAGCACCATGCTGGAATTGTCGCCGGTAACGCCGGTCCAAGTGATATCGACGCCCTGGACGGCAAGTGCGGCCTTCAGTCGGTCGGCAACCGCCGTGTCTTGCGCAAAGGCGGCATTCAGCGGCAGCGTCAGCAAAAAGGTCGAAAAAGCAAGAGTCTTGAGTGTCGAGCGTTGGATTGTCATCGCGAGTTCCCTGAGAGAGTCCTGAAAAAAGTGTTTTCTCAATTCTACGCCATCACCATTCCGTGACGAACTGGACGGGAAAAAGGCGCCTTCCCGCAGATTTGTCGAAAATCACGGCGAAAGGCAAATCGGAGCGGGAGCCTTCGCCCGATGCGGTGAATATGTCATGAAGGTCGGGCTCCCCTGCGTACCGTCTCCTGCCTTAGAGAGGGCGTGTAACAGATTGATGTTGGTTGGCAACAGCACTGCTACCGTTGCTGTTGCACAGGGACGGCAAGGGGGAACATGAAGTCCGTCACATCCATTGTCGGACCTTGAGCCGCCCTCGTAAGCCCAAAGGCTGCAAAGTGCGGATTTCCGCAGCCCCGCCTTGCCGCGAATCACCCGCTCGGCTAGTCCAGCCGCATGGGAAAAAGGATTTTGCCGCCTGAAAATGGCGGCGGTGACCACATCGAACCGGTCGATCTGAAGAAGGCGCTGGAAGAGCGCTATCTCGCCTATGCGCTCTCGACCATCATGCACCGGGCGCTGCCTGACGTGCGCGACGGGCTGAAGCCTGTGCATCGCCGCATCATGCATGCGATGCGGCTGCTCAGGCTCAACCCCGACCAGGGCTTTGCCAAATGCGCCCGCATAGTCGGCGACGTGATGGGCAAGTTCCATCCGCATGGCGACCAGTCGATCTACGACGCGCTGGTGCGCCTGGCGCAGGATTTCTCCATGCGCTATCCCCTCGTCGACGGGCAGGGCAATTTCGGCAATATCGACGGCGATAACGCCGCCGCCATGCGCTATACCGAGGCGCGCATGACCGAGGTGGCGAGCGATTTGCTTGCCGGCATCACCGAGGACGCCGTCGATTTCCGGCCAACCTACAATGAGGAGGACGAGGAGCCCGTAGTGCTTCCCGGCGCCTTCCCGAATCTGCTCGCCAACGGTTCCTCCGGCATTGCGGTCGGCATGGCTACCTCCATCCCGCCGCACAATGCCGCCGAGCTTTGCGACGCAGCGCTGCAGTTGATCGAGCAGCCGGACGCGCCGGTGACAAAGCTGATGGAGTTCGTCCAGGGGCCGGATTTCCCGACCGGCGGCATCATCGTCGACAGCCGCGCATCCATCCTGGAGGCCTATGAGACCGGCCGCGGCGGTTTTCGCGTGCGCGCCAAATGGGGCCAGGAGGATCAGGGCAGGGGCACCTGGAGCATCGTCGTCACTGAAATCCCCTACGGCATCCAGAAGGCCAGGCTGATCGAGAAGATCGCCGAGCTTTTGATCGCGCGCAAATTGCCGCTGCTTGAGGATGTCAGGGATGAAAGCGCCGAGGACGTCCGCATTGTGCTCGTACCGAAGAGCCGTTCGGTCGATCCTGGCATTCTGATGGAATCGCTGTTCAAGCTGACCGAGCTCGAAAGCCGGTTTCCCCTCAACATGAACGTTTTGTCGCGGGGCAAGGTGCCTAACGTCCTGTCGCTGAAGGGCGTGCTGAAGGAGTGGCTCGACCATCGGCGCGATGTGCTGATCCGCCGCTCGAAGCATCGGCTTGGCGAGATCGAGAAGCGGCTGGAAATCCTTGCCGGCTACCTGATCGCCTATCTCAACATCGACGAGGTCATCAGGATCATCCGCGAGGAGGATGAGCCCAAGCAGGTGATGATGGCCCGTTGGTCGCTCACCGACACCCAGGCCGAAGCCATCCTCAACATGCGGCTGCGGGCCCTGCGCAAGCTGGAAGAGTTCGAGATCCGCAAGGAGTTCGACGGTCTCACCACCGAGAAGAAGCAGATCGAGGCATTGCTCGCATCCGACGCCAAGCAATGGTCGACGATCAAATGGGAAGTCACGCAGGTTCGCGACAAGTTCGGCCCCGAGACCGAACTCGGCAAGCGCCGCACCCAGTTCGCCGACGCGCCGGAGCATGATCTGACCGACATTGCCCACGCCATGATCGAGCGCGAGCCGGTCACCGTGGTGGTCTCGGAAAAGGGCTGGCTGCGGGCGATGAAAGGCCATTTGGCCGACCATTCCACGCTCACCTTCAAGGAAGGCGACAGCCTCAAGCTCGCCTTCCATGCCCAGACCACCGACAAGATCCTGGTCTTCACCACCGGCGGCAAATTCTACACCATCGGCGCCGACCGGCTGCCGGGCGGCCGCGGCCATGGCGAACCGATCCGCATCATCGTCGACATGGACAACGACCAGGACATCGTCACCGCCTTCGTCCACGACCCGAAGCGCAAGCTGCTGCTCGTCTCCTACGATGCCAATGGTTTCGTCGTGCCGGAGGAGGAGGTCGTCGCCAACACCCGAAAGGGCAAGCAGGTGATGAACGTCAAGGCGCCCGACGAGGCCAAGGCCTGCGTCCCCGTGTCAGGCGATCATCTCGCCATTGTCGGCGAGAACCGCAAGATGCTGGTGTTTGCGCTCTCCGAAATCCCCGAAATGGGCCGCGGCAAGGGCGTTCGCCTGCAGAAATACAAGGATGGCGGTCTGCTCGACCTGAAACCCTTCACGCTGGCGAGCGGCCTGTCGTGGCAGGATTCCGCCGACCGCACCTTCGTCAGGTCGCGCGAGGAGCTGGCGGAATGGATCGGCGCGAGAGCGTCTGCCGGACGGATGGTGCCGAAGGGATTCCCGCGGACCGGGAAATTTGGTTGAAGCTGCTGATCTCCCCCNCGTCTGCCGGACGGATGGTGCCGAAGGGATTCCCGCGGACCGGGAAATTTGGTTGAAGCTGCTGATCTCCCCCACAAGGGGGGAGATTGGCAGCTTCACCAACCATTTGGACTATCGTCACGATTGCGGCACTATAACAGTGCATAAGGCTGGGGTAGGCCGGGGAGAATTGACCGTTTGAAGGAAGCGAAGATCCAGAAGCCGGAGCGTCAGCAGCGCCTGTTCGGCCTGTCGACACCGTTGCGAGCCGCCGTCATTCCGCCGCTGTCGGCGGCGCGCTGGCTGTTGGTGCTGATCGTTGCCGCCGGCGTCTATTTCTTCCACGGCTTCCTGTTTCCCGTGCTGGCGGCGCTCGTCATCGCCTTCGCCAGTTGGCCGCTCTACCGCCGGCTGCTTGCCGGTGTCGGCGGCAACCGCACCGTCGCCGCGACGCTCGCCATCCTGTTCATCCTCGCCTTCCTGGTGGTGCCGATAGCGCTCGCCGGCACCTACGCCATCAACGAGGTCCGCGAATGGGTCGGCTGGGCGATCGAGACCAACAGGCACGGCGCGGTCACACCGCACTGGATCACCTCGCTGCCTGTCGTCGGCGAGTGGCTGAACGAACAGTGGACAGACAATTTCGGCCATCCCGGCGGCATCGGCGAGCTGATCCAGCTGGTCAGCGGCGCCAATATCGGCAGCATCTATCGCGGCGTACTGGCTGCCGGCGGCAGCGCCTTCGGTCTCTTGCTGACGCTGCTGTTCATGATGATCGCGCTGTTCTTCGCCTATCGCGACGGCGAACACTTTGCCGGCCAGATCGACCGGCTCGGCGAACGCATTCTGCCGACGCGCTGGGAGCGGATTTCGCGCGTCGTGCCGGCAACGATCTCGTCGACCGTCACCGGCATGACCGTGATCGCCATCGGCGAGGGGCTGGTGCTGGGCATCGCCTACTGGCTGGCCGGCGTGCCGTCGCCGGTGACGCTCGGTGCGCTCACCGGTGTGATGGCGCTGATCCCCGGCGGCGCGCCGCTGTCCTTTACGCTGGTGTCGATCTACCTCGCCGCCAGCGGCTCGCCGATGGCCGGGCTGGCGTTGTTCATCTGGGGCGCGGTGGAGCTGTTCGTGGTCGACAAGACCTTGCGCCCGAAACTGGTCGGCGGACCGATCAAGCTGCCTTTCCTGCCGACATTTTTCGGCCTGATCGGCGGCGTCAAGACAATGGGCTTTCTCGGCCTGTTCATTGGCCCCGTGCTGATGGCGCTGCTGGTGGCGATCTGGCGCGAATGGCTGCGCGAGGTGGAACTGGCCGAGGATGCCGTTCCCGATGCCGTCGCCGAGAACGAAGGCGGGCCGCCACAGATCGAGATCGTCGCCGAGAAAAAGGCCAGGGCATGATCTTCAGGATCAAAACGCGGCTCACGTGACGTCGGGTCCTGCGCATGTTTTTGCGATTTGTTCGGCCAAGAATCATTGAGGGAACACGGGCGCGCGAAGGTTTTTTTGGCGCTGCCTACGAGTTGCGAGGTCAAACTGATCTCGATCAACACACGTTGGATCGGCTGGAAGACAGTCTTGCCTGGTTTCGACAGAACCTTGCTATCCCGCCACGCTTCAACCTCTCAAGCTCGAAAGGTTTTTACAGGAAACAGACGACCCAAGGATTAAGCTGGTTCAAGCCAACTGCGACGGAGCATTTGGCTAGGGCTTATGACCTCACCGCACTTCTTGCGCAGCATGGGCATCATGTCGAGGTCATGAAGAGTTCCCGTTTGGGATATGTCGTTTACGAGGATGAATACCAGATCGTTGCAGAGCCTTTTTCAGATACGGCAACACGTTGATCGCACCTCTAAACAGGGTAAGCGACAGCAAGCGCTGCCCGGCGCTTGCGCCCCTCATGCAGCTGCCACAACGAATGCGCGACCAGCGTGACGATCAGGATCACGCCACCGATCAGGCTGTTGCGCGACGGCGTCTCGGCAAAGATCATCCATATCCAGACCGGCGCCAAAACCGTTTCCAGGAGATAGAACATCGCCACTTCCGGGCCTGAAATGTATTTCGGCCCGTTGGCCAGGCAGAAGAAGGCGAACGGCATGATGACGGCGCCGTTGAAAACGATCCACCATGGCGCTTCCACCTGGAAACCGGTCCTGGAGACCATGAGCGCCGCCAGCCCGAACGGCAGCAGGACGCCGGTCAGCGCGGTGAATCCCATATCCCTGCCGCTGGCGCGTGAAACGGTGATGGCGCAGGCAATCGCCAAGGCCGAACACAGCGCCATCACATCGCCGAACAGATCTCCCGTGCCGACGGAATCGCCGACGATGATCGCGATGCCGACGATCATCAGCGCCATTGCCGCAAGCGTCAGCGGCTGTGGTCGCTCCTTCAGGAACAGCCACGACAGCAGCGCCGAGAACATGGTGGAGAAGGCCAGGATGAAAACCAGATTGGCGGTCGAGGTGTTGTAGACGGCAGTGATGAAGGCGATTGCGCCGAGCCCGTAGAGGGTGGCGACGACGAGCCCCGACCAGCCGGGTATCAGCTGCGGAGCATTCTTGCTGAACGAGCGCCAGATGGCCCATACGATCAGCCCCGCCACGAAGGTGCAGCCGGTGCGCAGCAAAAGGATCGTCCAGGCTTCGCCATGGGCGAGCCGGATCAGGGGAATGTCGATGGTCAGCGCCAGCCCGCCAAGCGCGGTGAGCAGAAGTCCTTTGGTGTGGGCATTGTGAGAGGACATGCAACGGCTTTCGCAATGATTTGAGCAGATGCCGGTCGGCGCAATCGCCCCGCCAACGGGCGGAAAGACCAGCATCGTCTCGGCTGAAAATGTTTAGATCAGGATTTGGTAAGAAGAAAAATCAGCTCGTGACCGCTTCGTGGTCGTAGCGTTCCCAGCCCTTCGGGCCGAGATGCTCCTGCGGCATGAACCGCATTTTATAGTTCATCTTGCGCGAGCCGTTGACCCAGTAGCCGAGATAGACATGGGGCAAGCCCATGGCCCGGGCGCGGGCGATATGGTCGAGGATCATGAAGGTGCCGAGCGAACGGTCCTCGAACTCGGGATTGAAGTAGGAATAGACCATCGACAGGCCATCGGCCATCTTGTCGGTCAGCGCCACGGCGATCAGCTCGCCCTGGCCCTTGCCGGTGATGAATGTGTCGGGGCCGCGGCGCCGGTATTCGATCACCTTGGTGTCGACATGGGTATCCTCGACCATCATGGCGTAGTCGAGCACCGTCATGTCGGACATGCCGCCGCGGCGATGGCGAGCGTCGAGATAGCCGCGAAACAGCGAATACTGCTCGGTCGACGGCTGCGCGTCGTGCATGGCGCCGATCAGATCGGAATTGCGCTGGATCACCCGCTTCATGTTGCGGCTGGCGGTGAACTCCTGCGCCAGGATACGCACCGAGACGCAGGCGCGGCAGGTCTCGCAGGCGGGACGGTAAGCGATGTTCTGCGAGCGCCGGAAACCGCCTTGCGTCAACAGATCGTTCATCTCCGGCGCCTTGTCGCCGACCAGATGCGTGAACACCTTGCGTTCGAACTGGCCCTCGAGATACGGGCACGGCGATGGCGCGGTCAGGAAGAACTGCGGCGACTGGGTCGGATGGTGCGTCATCGAACCTTGGGAACACTCCTGCGAATCGCTCTACCTTTGGCTTGGCTGGCGAAAAATTCAACAGGATTGTGAAGGCGGGATTGAACGGACCCCTTCACATTTGCGCACAAATGCCTGTTGGCGTCGGTTGGACGCCGGTTCAACGGTCGCTGCGGCTGACGACCGTGCCAAGCAGCAGGTCGTGCAGTGTGCGCTTGCGATCGGAAAACAGCGTCACCAGCAGGACGAGCGGCGTCAGGATGACCGTGCTCGCCCAGAACAGCACCGAATGGACAACGGCGGTGAGGCCGTCGATACGGCTGCCGTCGAGACGATCGAGCCGAATGCCCATCATCTTCATGCCTGATGTGGCCTGGTTGCGACCGCCCAGCGTGTTCCAGATGTAGAGAATGGCGACCGCCGGCACGAGGATGGAATACAGCGCCCAGCCAAGACCGAATGTCAAAAGGCCAAGCACGGCCACCAGGATCGCGAACGGAATGGTGAGCAGCGCCACGATGCAATAGTCGATGATGAAGGCCAGGATCCGCCGCGTGCGCACACCGTCATAGGCCCTGACGTCGTCGAGCCTGCTGGTGATGATTTCGCCGTCAAGTACGCGCGCGTTCATGTCATGTCCTCGTAACAGGCGCCACGCTAGGGTGCGCCGCCACTGAAATGGTGAAGACCGCGGGCGGAATCAAGATCGGTTCGTCCATCGGTCCGGGTCGGCAGTGTGGCGCGGTTGAGCCGATTGAATTTGGTGGACGGATGGCGTTAGCTTGCTGCGGCGCAACAAGACGCCGAGGGGACGGGGTTACATGGATTACGACATGCTGGTCATCGGCAGCGGCCCTTCCGGGCGCCGCGCCGCGGTGCAATCGGCAAAGCTCGGCAAATCGGTGCTGGTGGTCGACAGGGGCCGGCGCCTCGGCGGCGTCTCGGTGCACACCGGCACCATCCCGTCGAAGACGCTGCGCGAGACGGTGCTGAACCTGTCCGGCTGGCGCGAGCGGGGCTTTTACGGCCGCGGCTACCGGGTCAAGCAGGACATCTCCATCGCCGACCTGGTCGAGCGGCTGCACAAGACGCTCGACCACGAGGTCGAGGTGCTGCAGCACCAGTTTATGCGCAACGCCGTCAAAAGCGTCCGCGCCATGGCGAAATTCGTCGGCCCAAACAAGGTCAGCCTGACGGCAGACAATGGCGACTACTCGGAGGTTGGTTTCACCAATGCGCTGATCGCGGTCGGCACCAGGCCGCACCGGCCGCGCGACGTGCCTTTCGACAAGATCCGCGTCTTCGACAGCGACGAGATGCTGGAACTCGACCATCTGCCGCGCACGCTGACGGTGATCGGCGCCGGCGTCATCGGCGTTGAATATGCGACGATCTTTTCGGCGCTCGACGTGCCGGTGACGCTGGTGGAGCCGCGCAACACCATCCTCGATTTCGTCGACCGCGAGATCGTCGACGACTTCATCCACCAGATGCGCGACCGCGGCATGACCATTCGCCTCGGCAGTACGGTCAAGGAAATCGTCTCAAAACCCGACTATGCCGAAGTGACGCTCGCCGATGGCCGCACCATCCGCTCCGAGATCGTGCTTTACGCCGCCGGCCGCAGCGGCAATCTCGGCAGCCTCGGCCTCGACGTGGTCGGCATCGAGGCCGATTCCCGGGGCCGCATCAAGGTCGATCCGCAGACCTTCCAGTCCAGTGCGCCCAACATCTATGCCACCGGCGACGTCATCGGTTTCCCCAGCCTTGCCTCGACATCGATGGAGCAGGGCAGGGTGGCCGCCTGCCACGCCTTCGGCGTGCAACTGCCACCGCCGCCGGAAACCTTCCCCTATGGCATCTACGCCGTGCCGGAAATCTCCACCGTTGGTCAGTCGGAGGAGCAGGTGCGCGAGAGCGGCGCTGCTTATGAAGTCGGTCTGGCGCGGTTCCGCGAAACCTCGCGCGGCCACATAATGGGCGTCAACTCCGGCTTTCTGAAACTGCTGTTCTCGGTCGAAACGCGCCGCCTGCTCGGCGCCCACATCGTCGGTGAAGGCGCCACCGAACTGATCCATATCGGCCAGGCGGTGATCAACCTCGGCGGCACGGTTGATTTCTTCGTCAACAACACCTTCAACTATCCGACGCTGGCCGAAGCCTACAAGATCGCCGGGCTCGATGCCTGGAACCGGATGGGACAGGGCTAGGCGACGAGCATCTGCTCAGCCGTTCCGCCGGGCGCCGATGCGGTCTACCAAGGTCTCTTAGCCTGCCTGGCGTGCGACCAATGCTGGTCCCGCCAGCCATTGCCGGACGATGGCGGCATCCGGGTCGCCGATTTCGTGACCTGAAGGCACGATGCGCGCATCGACCTCGGCGCCATGTTTGTTGAGCAGCCTCACCAGTGGCGGCGCAAACGGCCCGTAGGTCTCGTCCGCGGCACCAGCGACAATCAGGACGCGCCTTCCTGTCAGATCGGTTGCCGGCGCATCGTCAAGCACGGGCATTGCTCTCAGCAACGCCGCTTTTCGGACGAGGCCGGAGTTGAGCAGCATCAGGCTGGAAACCAGATTGGCGCCGTTGGAATAGCCGAGGAAAGTCGCCCGGGCGAGGTCGAGCCCGTGGCGCTTTGCGGCCTCGCTTGCGAAGGCGGCAAAGTACGATGTTTCGGCACGGATGCTCGCCTGTTCGAAACTGGTCGGCGTGATCCGCTCGAACCAGCGGAAGCCGTCTTCTTGGCGGATGCGGCCACGCACCGCGACCAGCGTGGCGTTAGGGGCGATCTGCCTCGCAATCGGGACCATCGTCGTTTCGTCGACACCCGATCCGTGCAGTAAAAACAGGCTCTCGCCGCCGGCATTCTCCGGCTTGAGGAGGCGGTAGGGAAAGGCCAGATCCTGGTGCAGAAAGGCGTTCTCGTCGCTATATCGATCCACGCTCATATCTGGTTGTTTTCACGGAGACATTGGTCCTTTGCCAGCTTCAAAACGGAATATTTTCACGCTCCGCCAAATGTGATTGCAACAGGCTCATTTCAGACCGTTTCTGCGCCGATATGCTCCCTGCGGGAGGAATCGAAGCGGTGTGCGCCGATGGTCGCATCCCGGCATGAACAACGCGAGCATCCTTGCTCTCCTTTGAGGCCTTTTGTCGATGACCCTGCCAGTCCCGCCCGATCGCGCCCCGCGTATCGCCGATCGCGCTCCGCGTATCGCCGATCGCGCTCCGCGTATCCCCGATCGCGACACGCGCATTGACGGGTTCCGTGCGCTCGCACTCCTGACCATCTATATCGACCACGTGCCGGGCACCGTCTTCGAAACGCTGACCTACAAGAATTTCGGATTCTCGGACGCGGCGGAAGCCTTCGTGCTGATTTCCGGCATGTCGGTCGCACTCGCATATGGCACCAAGTTCCAGCCGGGCGGCCGGCTGCTGGCGATGTTGAAGATGTGGCGCCGGGCCGGCGTGCTTTACAGCGCCCACATCGTCACCACCATGGTTGTGATGGCGTTGTTCTGCGCCGCGGCGGTGTTCGGCCGGCGGCCGGAACTGCTCAAGCTGATCAACATCGAGCCGCTGATGAAGAACACGCCGGAGGTCATGATCGGCATTGTCACGCTCGGCCACCAGCTTGGCTACAACAACATCCTGCCGGTCTATGCGGCGCTGCTGTTGATGGCGCCGCTCTTCCTGCTCTTCGTCAGCTACCGGCCGCTGCCGGCGCTGGTCTTTTCCGGCGCGCTGTGGCTCGTCGCCGGCCTCTGGCAGATCGCGCCGCCGAACTATCCCGAGCCCGGCTTCTGGTTCCTCAACCCGCTGTCCTGGGAATTCCTGTTCAACATCGGCCTTGCCGGCATGCTGCATGTCAGGCGCGGCGGCACAATTCCCGTCAATCGTTGGCTGGTGGGCGCCGCGGCGACCTATGTCGCGGCAGCGGCGGTCTGGGTGCACAGCCCGCTCTGGGGCGAGATAACGTGGTTTAACCTGCCCGTGGTGATCGGCGGCTTCGACAAGACGTTCCTGTCGCTGCCGCGGCTCCTGCACATATTGGCGGTGAGCTATCTGATCGTCGCCCTGCCGGCTTTCTCGAACCTGTTCCGTCTCAGCCCGGACCATCCGCTTGCCCTGCTCGGCAAGCGCTCCTTGCCGGTGTTCCTCGCCGGCACGCTGATCGCCATGGCGGCGCAGGTGATGAAGCTGATCAATCCGGGCGGCTTTGCCTATGACGTCTTGCTGATTTCGGCCGGCATCGCCATGCAATTCGCGCTCGCCTTCTATCTTGAGTGGCTGTCCGGCATCGGCTTGGGCAAAAAGCCGGTTCGCAAAGAAGCGCCAGCCGTTCACCAGACCTTCGGCATGCCCGCGATGCCAAGGCTAAGCCGATGATCCCACATCAGCCGCCTAGCTAGCAGGCGAGGGGCCGGACGACCCCCGCACCACAAGATCGACCGGCAGCAATTGCCGGTGCTGCGAGCCGTCATTTTCGAGGATCGCCTTGACGGCCAGCCGGCCCATCTCGGCGATCGGCTGGGCGACAGTGGTTAGTGGCGGCTCGGAGTCGGCGCCTTCCGGCACGCCGTCGAAGCCGACGATTGACACATCACCCGGCACGGCAATGTTACGCTCGCGCAGCCAGTCGAGCGCATGCAGCGCGATCTTGTCCGACATGGCCAGGATTGCCGTCGGCGTCTGCGGCAGCGCGAAAATATGATCGAGGCCGGCCCGAACGCTCGCCTCGTCATTGAGGGTTTCGTAGATTGGCACTTGCGAGACGTCGATGCCGAAGCGGGAGAGCTCGCCGAAATAGCCACGCAGACGGTCGCGTGTGCCCGAGTAGAGGGATGTCGTCTCGACTTGCTCCTGCGTGACGGGACCAAAGCCAGCGTCGGCAGATTCCAGGGCGAGTACGGCAAAGCTGCGATGGCCGAACTCGGCCAGATGGCGCGCCGCCAGACCCGCGCCGGCGACGTTGTCGACGCCGATCGCAGCGACCGCCTCATTTTCCGAATCGAGATCAAGCGCCACGAAAGGCAGTTTGCGTTCGCGCGCCAGTTCGACCAGCCGCGACCCACCCTCGATGCAGAACACGATGAAGCCGTCGACCAGGGCGCTCTGGATGTTCCAGGCGAGCTGCTCGCTGTTGGCGGCCGAGACCAGCGAAATTCCGGCGCCGGTGGCGTCGCAGGCCTGCGAAATGCTGGCCATCATGACGCGGGCAAAGGGATCGTCGAAGAAATAGGACAATGGTTCCGCCGTTGCCACGCCGATGGCGTTGACCTTGCCGGCGCGCAGCAGCCGGCCCTTGGGATCCGGGCCGGCATAGCCCATCGCTTCCGCCGCCGCCTTGACCCGCTCGCGGACCTCTTCGCGCACGATTTCCGGGCGAGCGAACACGTTGGACGCGGTACCGTGCGAGACCCCGGCCGCCTTGGCGATGTCGGCAAGCCGCACTGGTCTCGTCTTGCCGGAGGTCAATGCCGTCATTTTCGTCTCCTGAACCGGAGCCTGTTTAGCACTTTCGTTGGATCGGTTCAAATTTTCCCTTGATCGGACGGCGGAGAGGGTCTATATTTGAATCGATCCAAGGGATTCACCAAGTATAACTTGGATCGATTCAAGAGGAGGGTGCCATGCATCCCGTGAATTATCTGTTCGAAGACATCTACGGCAATGATTGGGGCATAGTCTCCGACGCCGCCACCCGCAGGCGCCGCGACAAGGTCGGGCCGTGGAGGCGTGACCTGCAATACCTTGTGAAACGCAAGCGCAGCTGATCGGCCCCGGCATTTTCGTGCCAGCTGATTGGATCGATTCAAGTTCTTAAAGAGGAGACGAACATGCATCCCGTGAAGCATCTGTTCGAAGACATTTATCGCAATTACTGGGGTATCTCGCCTGCCACGGAGCAGCCGGAAAGGCGGCGGCCGACCAAGTCTGCCAAGCGCAACCGCGACCTGCTGCCGCAAAACCGGCAGGATTAAGCCTCGTGTGATATCTGATGGGACAGGGTTCTTGGCTCGTCAGGACCGTTGCCGCACGAGCGCCGAGGCCGCGATCACCAGCCAGCCCGCGATGAGCAAGGTGCCGCCGATCGGCGCCGACATCGGGAACAGCCGCGATCCCACGAAATCCCGTGCCAGCAGATCGCCGCAGAACAGAACAAGCCCGACGAGCAGCACCAGGCTGCCGATCCGCAAGATCCGGTTTGCGCCGGCGAGGCCGACGGCCAAAAACACCGGCGCATGCATGAGCAGGAAGGATGCGGCCGTGCCGACGAAGGCGCCGCCGAGATGCGCTGATGCCGCCGACAGCGCCACGCCCGCCGCGCCGGCAATGCCGCCGGCGAAAACGAGGATGCGCGCGCTGTTTGCTGGTGCTGACTCGGCGATGCTCATGTCTCGGGCTCCGTGATTGACGATAGGCGGCGCGACCTGTCTGTCAGGATTTTTCCGATATCGCCAGCATGTCGCGCGTGCGGCGCGCCTGGGCCAGCCAATTATACGCGGCACCGCCCGCCATCAGCAACGACGTGCCGAGAAACACCGCGCGCATGCCGAAATGGCCGCCGACGAAGCCGCCCAGCAGCGGCCCCGCAACCTGGCCGACATATTGCGCCGAGATTGCCAGGCCCAGCACATTGCCGCCGACCCCATCGGGAACATTGTGGCGGATGACGCTGGTGATGCAGGGCAACAGCCCGCCCAGCACCAGACCCATAAGGAACCGCAGCCCGACCAACTGCCAGCTCTCGGTGACGAAGGCCTGCGGTATCAACAGCAGCGCCGAGACGGCCAGCGATGCGACGATGACGTTCCAGTGGCCGATGCGGTCGGCGAGCTTACCCAGCCGTGACGCCGACAGGATGGCGCCCAGCGCCGCCGCCGACATGACGACACCGGAGACCAGCGTCACCCGGCTTGCGTCCGCGACCAGTTGCTGGACGTAGACGGTGATGATCGGCTCGATCGACATGTTGGCGAAGGTGAACAGCATGCCGGTTGCCAGCATCGCCACGACAGGGCGTTTGTCGGGGATCTGCGCCCAACCGCCCTTTGGTTTCTCCTTGGGTTGTGCCTGCATTGGCGGGCGAGGCATCTCCTTGATCAGGAACGTCGTCGCCAGCGCCGCCAGGAAAATGACGCCGCCCGCGATGAGGAAGGTGGCGCGAATACCGATCAATGGCGGCAGCGCGCCGCCAAGCAACGGGCCGACCAGGGAGCCTGCGGTGATGCCGGCCGACAGCACGCCAAGCGCCCAGCCGGAGCGCTCCTTCGGCGTCTGCATGGCGACAAGGATCGTCGAGCCTGAGGAATAACCGCCGGCAAAGCCGATCAACAGGCGCAAAAGCACCAATTGCCAGACGGTCTGCACCATGCCGGTCAGCGACATGCAGATCGCCATGCCGAAACTGGCACGCACCAGCATCACCTTGCGGCCATAACGGTCACCCAGCCGTCCCCACAGTGGCGCGACAAGGGCGGCGGCAAGGAAGGTGGCGCCGAAAGCGATGCCGGACCATTGCACGATCGCCGCGTGGCCCACGGCGCCCAGCTGTTCGACATAGAGCGGCAGGAACGGCAGCAGCAACGTCATCGCCACAAGCGTGCTGAACGATCCGGCAAAGCACACGAACAGGTTGCGCCGCCAATGAATGTTGTAGGTGGAAGGCGCTTCGGCGGCCCGCGCTGCACTGTCCTGCGGCATGTCCTGTCCTGTCCGCTTGCTGCGAATACCATTTTGGGATACCAAGTTGGTACCCTCATGGACGCAAAGCCCGGCTGCTGTCAATCAGGCGCTCTCAATGTGATCGGCAAGACCAACGGGCAAGGCCGATCGCCAGCAATGGAAGCAACTATGTCGCAGATGCACATCGTCGAAAAAGCGCTTCGCGAGATGATCCTTGGCCTCGAGGTCGGTCCTGGCGAGCGGCTGACGGAGCGCTGGATCGAGAGCCGCTTCGGCGCCTCGCGCACGCCGGTCAGGGCAGCCCTGCTGCGGCTGGAGACGGAAGGGCTGATCTGCCGCGACGGGCGCGGTTGGACCGTGTCGCCGATCAACCTTGCCGAACTGGAACAGATCGCGGTGTACCGCGAAGCCGTCGAGGTCGCGGCGGTCAGGCTGACTTCGGCGCTGGCCGACAGGAGCGCAGCCGATGTCATCAAGGCGATGCTGGACTCCTGCGACACTGCCACGCCGCGCGAGGAATGGCACCGCGTCGGCATGGATTTCCATATCGAACTGGCGCGGCTCTCCGGCAACGAGTTCCTGTTTCGGGCCGTGCGCGATGCCATGACGCGCCTGTCGCGGGCGCGCTGGCTGGAGGTGCGCGACGAGGCGGCCCTTGGCCGCGCCTGGAGCGAGCATCACGCCATTCTGGCGGCGGTGCGGGCCGGCGATGCCGATGCGGCGGCGGCGCGACTTTCGGCCCATATCGCCGGCAGCCGCGACCGCCTGGTGACGTCGTTGCACAATGACCGGCGCGGCCTGCGCGCCAGGGGTTTTGCCGTCGTCGCCGCTTGATACTGGTCACGAAAACGAAAGAACGCCGTCGCGATCCGCTTTCGGCCTCGCTTCGCGGACGCCGATGGCGTAAGAGGCGGCCATGGAAAACAACCGATTTGAAACACCCGTGACCGTTAAGTCGGGCACGGAGGGAAGCACTCAGCTCTTGCGTACGGTGCGCGAGGCTTCCGATTACCTGCTCAACAGCTGGCCCGGCAAGCGCAGCCCCAAGCACCGCGAAGCTCTGCAGGCCTGCCATGACGCGCTGGCCGGCGACAAGCCGGCGATGATTGCAAGACGCGCCTTCATCGCCGCCGCGCGCGAGGTCAACGTCTTCGTCAGCGACAAGGCCCCGGCCTGATCACATCGGCCTGATCAGACCGGCATTTTGCCAGGATCCGGCCCGTTTCGCGGGCCGGTGATCCTGTCTTGCCTATTTTTCTGTCTCGGTGTCGGTTTTCGAACTTGCCTCGTTCTCAGGCTCGGCGCGCTCCTTGGCCGCGACCTTGGCGGCGAGCTTCTCCGCCTTCTTGGCGGCCTTCTGCCGGTCGCGCTCTTTGCGTTCCTGACCGTAATTCGGTGGTCGAGCCATATCGTTTCCTTTCGCTGTGCCTGATCCTGCCTAGAAGCATTGGCCGGCAAACACAACAGCGCCGCGAGGGCAGATGCCAGCGGTTCTGGACTTGCGTGATGGCGAACACAATGGTTTAGAAAAGGCTGCGGGACAGTTGCTGGAGCCGCCGCCGACCGATTTCGAATCAAAACGACCGATGGCCACGCTTCAAAGAAACGCACAGAAGCTGATCTACTATGCGCGCAACGCCATGCGCGACATCGCGCCGCCGGTTCTTTTCCGGCGCCGGCTCGGCCGGCTGCTCGATCAGGCCAGGCTTTCCGACGCATCGGTCCGCCAGCGGCTCAATTACTACAACACGCTGCGGGAGCCTTTTAGCCCCAGCCCCGAGGCCGTGCCGGTCAGCCGGCTGCCGTCGGACCGCAGCATGTACTATTACGATCTGAAGGAGTTCACCCGTTATTTCGACCCAGATCTGCGCATCGACCTGGAATTCGGCGACGTCATCGAAGTGCCGAAGATGCCGTCGATCGTCAAGGACCGGCCGATAGCGGGCGACAACGGCAACGGCGTCCTGTTCAAGCTGAACAAGTTCCGTCATTTCTACATGCCGGCCGACGATGTCGCCTTCGCCGACAAGCATCCGCTCGTCGTTTGGCGCGGCGAACTCAACAATCCGATCCGCACCTTGTTGCTGGATGCAGCCCGCAATCTGCCGTTCTGCGATGTCGGCACGCCGAGGGCGACAGCACCTGCGGAATACCGCAAGCCCTATCTCAGCATCGATCAGCAGCGCCGCTACCGCTACATCATCTCGCTCGAAGGCAATGATGTCGCGACCAATCTGAAATGGATCATGAGCTCGAACTCGCTCTGCCTGATGCCGCCGCCGACTTACGAGACCTGGTTCGCCGAGGGGCAGCTCGAGCCCGATGTCCATTATGTGCCGCTGGCGCCCGACTTCAGCGATCTGGCCGAGCGGGTGCATCATCTCGAGCAGCATCCGGCCGAGGCCCAGCGCATCGTTGCGGCGGCCAACGCCTATTGCCGCAAATTCGCCGACGAGCGGGCCGAGCAGGCGATCTGCCTGCTCGTGCTCTACAAATATTTCGTGCTCAGCGGCCAGATCGAGCCCGATCCGCAGGTCTGGCGGTTTATCGCGGGCTAGCGGCTTCCGGCGCCCTTAAGTCAGATGACGCTGCGGTCCATAACCAGATCGGCCGGGCCGAAGCGGTCCTTCGCCGTAAACTGCTGGTGCCAGTAGGGATAGAGCACCGGCGGCCGGCTGACGGCATCGAGACGCTGGCGTTCATCAAAGGACAGCGTCAGGCTTGCCGCGGCGAGATTGTCTTTCAACTGGGCCTCGTTGCGTGCGCCGATCACCAGCGAACTGACGGCCGGCCGGCCAAGCAGCCAAGCCAGCGCCACCTGGGCCGCCGAGACGCCGCGAGTGGCGCCGATGTCGACCAGCACGTCGACGATCCGCCACAGCCGGCCCTCGTCGCGGATCGGCGGTTCCGACCAGCCGCCGATCTGGCGCGCCGTCGGACTGTCGCGGCGGTATTTGCCCGACAGCAGGCCGCCGGCGAGCGGGCTCCACACCAGCACGCCAAGGCCCTGGTCGACCGAGATCGGCAAGAGCTCATACTCGGCCTCGCGTGCTTCCAGCGTGTAGTGGATCTGCTGGGTGACGAAACGCGGCTGGTGCTGGCTGTCGCTGATGCCGAGCGCCTTCATGACCTGCCAGCCGGAATAGTTGGAGCAGCCGACATAGCGGATCTTGCCCTGGGCAACCAGCGTGTCGAGCGCGGCGATGGTTTCCTCGAGCGGCGTCGCGCCATCCCATTCGTGCAGGAAATAGATGTCGATGACATCTGTCCTGAGGCGCTTCAGGCTCTTCTCGCATTCGCGGATCAGATGATGGCGCGACAGGCCTTCGTCATTGGGGCCCTTGCCGATCCGCATGCGCGCCTTGGAGGCGATCAGCACGTCGTTCTTGCGCTTGCCGCCGAGCGCCTCGCCGATGATCTCTTCCGACAATCCGTTCGAATAGACATTGGCGGTGTCGATGAGATTGATGCCGGCATCGATGCAAGTGTCGATGATGCGCGAGGCCTCCGCGAGATCGGAATTGCCGACGGCAGCGAACGGCCCGCTGCCGCCGAAGGTCATGGTTCCCAAGGTCAGCGCCGAAACTTTCAAGCCGGAACGGCCAAGCGTGCGGTATTCCATGTCAGATCCTCGTAGTTTTGGTGGGGAGGCGGTTTTAGCAGGAAAGGGCGGGGAAGCCCGAACGGGTCCGCCATTTGTAGGACAATTTGAGCGGCTTGTCGCCATCCCAGGGCGATGGATCGGCAATGCTCGCTGGTTTGCAGTGATCACCGGCTGGCCGGCGGCTTGCAATAAAACCGTCATTGGCGGCCTATATCGAGTCGGCTCAGGGTTTTATGTCAGCCGGCAAGCGGAGCAGTGGAAATGACTGAGTTAAAGCAGAATTCTCCGGCCAGGGATTGGCTGGAAGCCGAACTCGCCGACACGCTCGATGAGGACTATGAGCTGGAAATGTCGGAGCCGGCGCTGTCGCTGGAGATCGCCAAGATCTACAAGAGCGCGCATCCGCCGTCGATCGATCGCATGCAGTATTTCCGCGACCTGATCGGCTTGCAGTCGGAACTGATCAAGCTGCAGTCCTGGGTCGCCTACCACAAAAAGAAGCTGGTGGTGGTTTTCGAAGGCCGCGATTCCGCCGGCAAGGGCGGCGTCATAAAGCGCATCACCCAGCGCCTCAACCCGCGCATCTGCCGCGTCGTTGCGCTGCCGGCGCCGACCGAGCGCGAAAAATCGCAGTGGTATTTCCAGCGCTACGTGCCGCATCTGCCGGCCGGCGGCGAGATCGTGCTGTTCGACCGCTCCTGGTACAACCGCTCCGGCGTCGAGCGGGTGATGGGCTTTGCCGAACCCGATCAGGTCGAAGAGTTCTTCCGCGATGTGCCGGAGTTCGAGCGCATGCTGGTCCGCTCCGGCGTCACCCTGGTCAAATACTGGTTCTCGATCACCGACGAGGAACAGCAGATGCGCTTCATGATGCGCATCCACGATCCGATGAAGCAGTGGAAGCTGTCGCCGATGGACCTGCAGTCGCGCGTGCGCTGGGAGCAGTACACCAAGGCCAAGGAAGAGACGTTCGCCCGCACCAACATCCCAGAGGCACCGTGGTACATCGTCGAAGGCAACGACAAGAAGCGGGGGCGGCTGAACTGCATCGACCATCTCCTCAAACAGCTGCCCTATGAGGACGTGCCGCACGAAGAAATCACGCTGCCCGAGCGGGTGTTCAACCCGGAGTACGAGCGCCAGGTCCTGCCGCGCGAGCTTTACGTGCCGGAGAAGTATTGAGCACTTTTCCTTCTCCCCGTTTCACGGGGAGAAGGTGCCTGAAGGGCGGATGAGGGGCAGCGCCGGCATCGACGAATTCACAGCCGTCGGACGCTGCTAACCTCCAAAAGCAGCGCTGCCCCTCATTGCCTGCCGGGCATTTCTCCCCGCAAAACGGGGAGAAAGAAGCCTGCGCCTGTTACTTCGCCACTATACCCGCTTGATCGTCACATGCGTGGCGAGCGCCGTGGCCACCTGCTCGGTGCACTGGTAACCCAGCTTCAGCATATCCAGCCCGGCAAACAGGCTCTCGCCCCTCCCGAGCAACACCGGCGACACCGCCAGATGCAACTCGTCGATGAGCTTCTCTTGCAGATATTGCCGGATGGTGGAAACGCCGCCGCCGACGCGGACATCCTTGCCGCCGGCCGCGGCCTTTGCTTGTTCGAGCGCGGCGTGGATGCCGCCGGCAACGAAGTGGAAAACGGTGCCGCCTTCCATCACAATGGGGTCGCGCTTGTAGTGGGTCAGCACGAAGGTCGGCACGTGATAGGGCGGGTTGTCGCCCCACCAGCCTTTCCAGCTCTCGTCTGGCCATTCGCCGCGGATTGGGCCGAACATGTTGCGGCCGAGGATCCAGGCCCCGACATTGTCGAAGCTGCGGACAGTGAACCGGTCGTCCACATCGGTGGTGCCGCCATCCTTGCCGACCATCTCATGGAAGGTGCGGGTGCCGGTCATCCATTTGTGCAGATATTCGCTACCAACGCCGAGCGGATTTTGCAGGTCCTGGTCAGGACCGGCGCCGAAACCGTCGAGCGACAAGGTGAAGGCATTGACGCGAAGTTTGGACATGGAGACTCCCTTTCGGTGACCAGTTGTGATTTGCAATCAGTATTCAAACTGATTGCATTTTGAAACTAGTATTTTTAGAGGCAAGCCGATCTGTGGAATGCGCAGGGACCTCAAGCCGCCACGCGCTTCGGCATCACCGCAAACGGGCTGAGCCCAAGCCAGATCTGCATCTTGCCGGCGACGTCGAGATCGCCGGTCAGGCTGATCTTGTCGCGTTCCTTGTGAACTGTCGTCAGCCCCATCCAGATCGAGGTCATGGTGCACAGATCGGTCGAGACGTAGAGATCGACGTCGAAGCCCGGATCGTACCAGCAAAGATCGACCTCGCCCTGCTTTTCGACGATCAGCCACCACGATCGTTTTGACGCCGGCAGGTCATGGTACAGGAATTGTATCACAGTGAGCCCGTCCGGCAGCGGACTGGGGTTCAGATTGCGCCGCATGTCCCACATCAGCAGCGACGGATCGAGGTTTTTGAGCGACAGCCTGGCCTCGACCCATTTCTGGCCCCAAAACCCCATCGCCTCGACAACCGGGCGCAAATCCCGGCCCGCCTCGGTCAGCCGGTATTCGAACACGCCCTTCTCGGTCGCGATCTCGGTCCGCTCGACGATGCCTCCCGCTTCGAGATCCCTAAGCCGTTGCGACAGAAGGGTTGGCGACATTTTCGGCACGCCGCGGCGCAAATCGTTGAAGCGGGTCGATCCCGCCACCAGTTCGCGCAGCAGCACCATGGTCCAGCGTGTGCAGAGCAGCTCGGCGGCCATGGAGAGCGGGCAGAATTGCTTGTAACCGGCTTGTGTCATGTGGTGAGCTCCAAAAGATGTTGCCGGACCTTATTCAGAAAACCTGAGTTCAGCCAGTACAGAAGCTGTACTGGCACCCCCGGTACAGTTCTGTGACTGGAGCGGTCCGGCGCCGCCATGCGAGGCAGCGGTCACGTCACCGGGCAGTCCGGTGCCGATCCATGAGGAGTTGGACAATGACCGCTTACGTGATCGCAGACATCAAGGTGAAGGACGACAAATGGGTGCCGGCCTATGCCGCTTCGGTGCATGACCTCGTCCACAAGCATGGCGGCAAGTATCTCGCCCGCAGCGGCAATGTGAAGACGCTGGAGGGCAAGCCGCTCGACACCAGCCTGATCGCCATCATGGCGTTTCCGTCGGCAAAGGCAGCCGAAGCCTTCACCAACGATCCGCAATACGCTCCGTTTGTGGCGGAGCGCCGGAAGGGCAGCGACAGCCGCTTCCAACTGATCGACGATACCGATCTCGCTGGAACGATCCCTTATTTGCCGAAGGCGTGAGGAAAAGCCGGAACCCGGTGTATCAGGGTTCCGGCTAACCCTTCAGCATTTGCGCCACTTCGGGCGCGAAGCAGGTGGACGGGTACTCTCACGCGATTTAGTCTTGAACTCGAAAGTCGGTAAACTGAGCAGGCGCGCACGTGACCATTATTTCACTCATTGCAAAACTGTTTGCCAACCGGAACCGCCCGCAGAATAGGCCAGCTCAAGTCCCAGAGCGGGTTTTCCGCAAAGAGGCGAAATTCAAGAAACATGGAAAATTCTTCCAGATCGGACCGACATATCGCGGCGGGTCCCATTGTCTTCAGCTGGAAAACGCCCAAGCTTTGGTGCCGCCACCCCGCATACTGCTCGGGCCGACGGAGTTTGCGGGATACGGCTTTCCTGAGTACCCGGAGACGCCCAGGCTACGGCCTGAAGCGACAGCCTATGGCAGGCCACCAAAAGACTTAGAAGATTTTCATTGTTACTGGCTTGTATCCGAGCGCCTGAAGGAAGTTCTGCAGTCAGTCGACCCCGATGGGGTCGTGTTTAACGACTGCGACGTATTCTATTTGAGCGGAAAGCCGATCGAACCAAAGCACTACCTTTGCGACATCGTTCGCAAGATTGATGCCGTTGATCTCGAATCGTCGAAGTTTAGGCTTTTGATCGGCGAGAATGGAGGCGTCCACTACGACCGCGCCGGAGGCGCGTGCTTCTATTTCAAGGAGGAGATTGTTGGCGATGCGCATATCTTCAAACAGAAGAACATGGGCATCGTCATTTGCACCGCCAAATTGAGAGAAGCCTGTGTCGAAGCAGGCATCAAGAAGCCCGACTTGTTCCAAGACATGTCGGTTTGCGGGCGTGGTCGGCTGGACTTCGAAACAAGAAATGTCAAAGAGAGTTATGTGCTGGAGTGAATTTATCCCTTCAGCATTTGCGCCACTTCCGGAGCGAAGTAAGTCAGGATGCCGTCGCAGCCGGCGCGCTTGAAGGCGAGCAGGCTCTCCAGCATTGCCTTTTCGCCGTCGATCCAGCCATTGGCGGCCGCCGCCTTGATCATCGAATATTCGCCTGACACCTGGTAGGCGAAGGTCGGCATCTGGAACT
This sequence comes from Mesorhizobium sp. LSJC285A00, assembly GCF_000503155.1. NCBI lineage: Bacteria > Pseudomonadati > Pseudomonadota > Alphaproteobacteria > Hyphomicrobiales > Phyllobacteriaceae > Mesorhizobium > Mesorhizobium sp. LSJC285A00. Next base: position 6,870 of record NZ_AYVK01000050.1, on the reverse strand, counting down.
CGTCCTTCAGCCGGCGGATGATGTCGAGATAGGGCAGGCCGGGCTTGACCATCAGCATGTCGGCGCCCTCGGCGATATCCTGCTCGGCCTCGCGCACCGCTTCGTCGGAATTGGCGTGGTCGAGATAGTAGGTCTTCTTGTCGCCCTTGAGCAGGCCGGCGGTGCCGACCGCCTCGCGGTAGGGGCCGTAGAAGGCGGAGGCGAATTTCGTCGCATAGGACATGATCGCCACATCCGAAAAACCGTTGGCGTCGAGTGCGTCGCGGATGGCGCCGATGCGGCCGTCCATCATGTCGGACGGCGCGATGATGTCGGCGCCGGCCGCTGCCTGGATGACGGCCGCGGCGGTCACCTGTTCCACTGTCTCGTCATTGACGATGATGCCGTCGCGCAAGATGCCGTCATGGCCGTGCGAGGTGAACGGATCGAGCGCGGCATCGGTGATGATGCCGATCTCGGGCACTGCGTCCTTGATGGCGCGGGTGGCGCGGTTGATGATGTTTTCCGGGTCGAGGATGTGCGATCCCGTCTGGTCGCGCAGGCTGAGTTCAACATTGGGGAAGGTGGCGATCGCCGGAATGCCGAGCTTAGCGGCCCGCTCGGCCTCCTTGACGGCGAGGTCCAGCGACAGGCGGAAGACGCCGGGCATGGCGGCGATCGGCTCGCGCGTGTTCTTGCCGTCGATCACGAAGATCGGCCAGATCAGATCGTTCACCGTAAGCCGGTTTTCCTGCACCAGGCGGCGCGACCAGTCGGCCTTGCGCATGCGCCGCAAGCGGCGGCTGCCGGTGATCTCGTCGACGCTGCGTGCGCCGAGCTTTGCCGGCGCGAATTTGTTGCTCGTCGCGGGGGTGAATTTGTTCATCGCAAAAACTCCGGGTCGAGGCGGCTTTTACCACGAGGCCTTGCCGCTGACCAATGCGACACGATTGTGCCAGCCGATGACGCGGTGCTTACGGCTTTGGCGGCCACGCCAGTTCTGGGCCGGTTTTGAAGAACGACACATTGTTGGTGAAGGTGCTCTCCGGGGCGAGCCGGATCAGGCGCCCGTCCGGATGGCCGATGTCGGCGACATTGTCGATGAACCAGCGGTTCCAGGTCGCCTCCGGGCCGAGATATTTGTGCAGCAGCCGTTTGAAGCGGTTCGGCGCCATCGGCTCGATGGTGGCGGAGCCGCGCAGGCCGAGATGCAGCAGGATGCCGGCCTCATTGTCGAAATGGACGATCTCCACGGCGCAGCGCGGGTCACGTTCGAGGTGTTTGACAGCACTTGCCCCGGTCGAGCCGAGCAGCCAGATTGCAGCGTCCTCCCAGATGAACCACATCGGCGCGTTGCGCGGCGCGCCGTCAGGCGTCACGGTCGCCAGATTTGCCATCAGCGGGCGGCTGAGAACATCATCCGGGTCGAACTTTTTCGCATCTCCCAGCCATGGCTCGGCGCTGCGGTTTCAAGCGTCATGCGTTTGTCCCTGCATCAGAAGAAAGGCTGTTTCGCCCGGCAATTCTGCGCGCTTTTCTGCGGGGGGCAAAGCACGGTTGCGTTCCCTTGCGAAAATCCAAACCGCGCCCGCCGGTTGACGCACCCATGCGCCACCTTTAGCACTTCAGTCCCGCAGGCGCGGGGAGGGATTCTCTGACGATGGATTTTGGCGGCGGCGACGAGATCCGCTTCGAACGGTTGGGCAAGGCGGGCGTCGTCACGCTGACGCGGCCGCAGGCGCTCAATGCGCTGACACATCGCATGATCAAGGCGCTGGACAAGGCGCTCGACGCTTTTGAGCGCGATACCGGCGTCGATGTCGTCATCGTCAAGGCCGAGGGCAGGGCGTTTTGCGCCGGCGGCGACATCATGCACGTCTACGAGGCCCGCGCCGGAAAGCCGCCGGTCGAGTTCTTCGCCGACGAATACCGGCTCAACGCCCGCATCAACAGTTACAAAAAGCCCTATGTCGCGCTGATCGACGGGATCGTTATGGGCGGCGGCGTCGGCATCTCTTTCCACGGTTCGCAGCGTGTGCTGACCGAGAACGCCCAGTTCGCCATGCCCGAAGTCGGCATCGGTTTCTTCCCCGATGTCGGCGGCAGCCATCTTCTGCCCGACCTTGGCGGCAGCTTCGGCATGTATCTGGCGCTGACCGGCAACCGCATTCGCTATGGCGATGCGCTGTGGTCTGGCCTGGCCACCCACACCATCAAGGCCGCCGACCAGGCTGCCTTTCTCGATCGGCTCTGCGCCAATGGCGATCCGGAATCGGTGCTGCGCGGCTTTTTCGTGCCGGCCAGGCGGGAGACCGGCCAGCCGGTGCTGGAAGCCATTGCCCGGCATTTTTCCCAACCCTCGCTCGCCGAAATCCTCGAGAGCCTGGAGCGGGCGGCAGGCGCCGACGAGTTTGCCGCCAAGACGCTGGCCACCATCCGCACCCGCTCGCCGACCAGCCTCAATGTCGCGTGGCGCCAGATCAGCGCCGGGCTGACGCTGTCGATGGAAGCCTGCATGAAGATGGAGTTCCGCATCCTCAACCGCATGCTGGCCGGGCACGACTTCTATGAAGGCATCCGCGCCGTCCTCGTCGACAAGGGTTCGACGCCGCAATGGCGGCCGGCAAGCCTGGCCGAGGTTGACGCTGCTTCGGTGGACGCCTATTTCGCGCCGCTCGAACGGGAGCTCGAACTGTGAGCGAGGTCACGTCGCGGCGTATCGTGCTGCAGCCCTCGGGCGTCGAGATCATCTTCGCCTGGTTCCAGCGCGTCATAGCGGGCTACTGCCTGTTGTTCGGCATCCTGTACTGGATCCGGCTGATCGGCTTTTATCCCGGCCCGCTGTGGCGCTTCGACCTGATGCCGGTGCACTGGCAGGTCGTGGCGGTGATGCTGGCCGTGTTCTTCCCCTTCGCCGCCGCCGGCCTGTGGATGCTGGCGTCGTGGGGCCCGGTGATCTGGTTCATCTGTGCTGTCACCGAGACCATCATGTATGCCGGCTTCCCCGATCTGTACGGCCACCGGCCGCTGATCGTCTTCTCGCATGCCGCGGTCGCGCTGCTCTACATCGCCTTCCGCATCGTCATCTGGATGCGCAAGCGCCCCGCGCGCGCCTGAAACGCCGCCCCGCAGCCATTGGCTAAATCTTTAGGTTAATTATCCTTGCTCGGGTGACCGTTCGTTAAGCGTCTTGCGAAACCTATTACCGGTAAGCTCTTGTTAGCCCTAGCGTTTAAGTCGAATTTTATGAGTATTCGATAGTGTCGCAATCAAGGTGAAAAACAAAAAATCACCAGGGCGACAAACGAGAGGCAAAGACAATGATCAATTCGCGTCCGGCGGCGAAGACCGCCAACGTATCCGACGATCGCCGCGAGGCTATCCGTTCGCTTTACATGGAATCGCTGCAGCTGGTGGAGCGTCTGCATCGCCGTCTGCTTGACGTGATCAAGGACGAGTTCGACCGCAACGGCCGTTCCGACATCAATGCCATCCAGGCGCTGCTTCTGTTCAACATCGGCAACTCCGAGCTGACCGCCGGCGAGCTGCGCTCGCGTGGCTACTATCTCGGCTCGAACGTCTCCTACAATCTGAAGAAGCTGGTCGATCTCGGCTTCATCAACCACCAGCGCTCGCGCATCGACCGCCGTTCGGTCCGCGTCTCGCTGACGCCGAAGGGCAATGAAGTGGCCGAAGTCGTCGCCGGTCTCTATGAGCGCCATGTCGGCTCGATCGAACAGGTCGGCGGCATCAACAGCGAAGAGTTCAAGCAGATGAACCGCGCGCTGCAGCGCCTCGACCGCTTCTGGAACGACACCATCGCCTACCGGATGTAATCAGCGGGCCATTGAATAGCAGCTGCGCCGGAAGAAGCGCGGCCGGAGGAAAGTCTCAGCCAACAGGCCGGTGCCGAAAAGCACCGGCCTTTTCTTTTTCGAGCCGCCTGCGCTTCCAATTCGGCGCAAAGCCACGTTGCCGCCATATTCGCGGTGGAAGCGAGGGGTGTGGGTATGCGGCGGCGAAAGCTGTTCGCGCGCCTGTAAGGTCGCATCGCGGTCCGCTTTTGACGGCCAGGTGACGCAGGTCATGGTTGGCTAATTGTTAACAGTGCCAACTTTAGAGTGCGGGCGATATCGCCCAACATCGAGCACGTAGCCGAACGCTGCAACAGCCAAACGCTACAAGCCAAACACGACAAGAATGTCTGGAACGTCCATGAGAACCAGCCGCCGCTTTTTCCTTTCCGGAGCTTCCGCGCTCGCCGTTGCCATGGTTGCCAATGCCGCCAGCGCGCAGGATGTGATCGACGATATCCTGAAGTCTTCGAACCGTGGCAATTGGGACGACCAGTTCGATGCCCGCGCCTCGGAAGGCGGCAAGGTCGCCTCGACGCTGCCGATCTTCAGCCTGCAGACGGTCGCCTTCACCGAACAGGCGGTGGCGCAGTATCAGAACATCGTCGCCCAGGGCGGCTGGGGCGAGGTGCCGGCGACCAAGAAGCTGCAGCTTGGCGTCGACGATCCGGACGTGGTGCCGCTGCGCAAGCGGCTGATGATTTCGGGCGACCTGGCGCAGAGCGCCGGCATTTCGACGTCGTTCGATTCCTACGTCGACGCCGCGGTCAAGCGCTTCCAGGCGCGCCATGGCCTGCCGGCCGACGGCGCCATGGGCAAATACACTTATGCGGCGATGAACGTTTCGGCGCAGATCCGCCTCGGTCAGCTGCAGACCAACCTGGAGCGCCTGCGCGAAAAGGCCGGCACGCTGGGCAGCCGTTATGTGCTGGTCGATATCCCGGCGGCACAGATCGAGGCGGTCGAGAACGATCGCGTCGTGCTGCGCCACACCGCAATCGTCGGCAAGATCGACCGCCAGACCCCGGTGGTCAATTCCAAGATCAACGAGATCATCGTCAATCCTTACTGGAACGCGCCGGTCTCGATCGTGCGCAAGGACATCATTCCGCTGATGCGGAAGAACCCCGACTATCTCAAGGACAGCCACATCCGGCTGTTTGCGCCTGATGGCAGCGAAGTCGATCCGATGACTGTCGACTGGTCGACGGATGATGCCGCAAAATACCGCTTCCGCCAGGATCCGGGTTCCGGCAACGCCATGGCCTCGGTGAAGATCAACTTCCCCAGCCCCGACGGCGTCTACATGCACGATACGCCGCAGCAAAGCCTGTTCGGCAAGATGATGCGCTTCGATTCCTCGGGCTGCGTGCGTGTCCAGAACGTGCGCGACCTCGTCACATGGGTCCTGCGCGACACACCCGGCTGGGACCGCCAGCATTTCGAGGCGACCATCAAGACCGGCGAGAACACGCCGGTGCAGGTCGTCAACCCGGTTCCGGTCCACTTCCTCTATGTGTCGGCCTGGTCGACGGGTCCGGGCGTCGTGCAGTTCCGCGACGACGTCTACGCGCTCGATGGCGCCAGCGAACTGCAGATCACCTCTTCGCTCTAAGCGGCTGATCTCCTTCAGGAAAGGCCACCGCAAGGTGGCCTTTTCCGTTCGACATCCCAACAGAAGAAGACTGGTGGCCGCCAGCCATGCAGGCCATGAACACTGCCGGACGTTGCGCCGCAGGCCCATCTGGACGGACTAACGGCAATTGCGCATGGTCCTCAAAACAGCCGGAATCGCGCCATGCAGGTCGCAATCTTCATCCTCGCCGTGCTGGTCTTCGTCGCTCTTTCCGGCGCACTGGTGCGGTTGGTTCGGGTGCCGCTGCCGGTGCTGCAGATTGCCATCGGCGCCGCGCTCGCCTGGCCGGTGAAAGGCATCCATGTCGAGATCGACCCCGAACTCTTCCTGCTGGTGTTCATCCCGCCGCTTTTGTTCGGCGATGCCTATGGAGCGCCCAAACGCGAGCTGATCGCGCTGCGCGGACCGATCCTCGATCTGGCCATCGGGCTGGTCTTCTTTACCATTGTCGGCTTCGGTTATGCCTTGCACTGGTTGGTGCCGAGCATCCCGCTGGTCGTCGCCTTCGCGCTCGCTGCCGTGCTGTCCCCGACCGACGCCGTGGCGGTGTCCTCGATCGTCGACAGAAGCCTGGTGCCGGCGCGGCTGATGCATATTCTGGAAGGCGAGGCGCTGCTCAACGACGCCTCGGGCCTGGTCATGTTCCGCTTCGCCGTCGCCGCCGCCGTGACCGGCAGCTTTTCCTTCGCCGATGCATCGCTGAGCTTCTTTTATGCCGTCGCCATCGGCATCCTGGCCGGCATCGCCGCGTTGTTCATCGCCGCCAGGCTCCTGCAGCTTCTGAATCGCATCGGCGGCGTTCCGGCCGAGGCGCAGGTTCTGGTCATGGTCCTGCTGCCCTTCATTGCCTATCTCGTCGCCGAACATCTGCATGCCTCAGGCATTCTGGCGGCGGTCACCGCCGGGCTTTTGACCGGCGGCTCCGGCGTCTTCCGCTTCCTCGGCGTCTCGGCGCGCATGCAGACGATCTCGCTGTGGACAACCTTGTCCTTCGTCTACAATGGCGCGCTGTTCATCGTGCTCGGCATGCAGCTTCCCGAAATCATTCGCCGCGTGCCGCCCGAACTGACTGGCCATTACCCGATCATCCAGCCGGTCGCGACGGTGATTGCGCTGACGCTGTGCCTGATCGCGCTGCGCTTCCTCTGGATCTGGGTCGGCGACATCGCGGCAGGCCTCAAGGCAAAATGGGGAAAGCGCAAGGCCGAGCCGTTCGGGATGCGTGTGCGGCTTGCCGGCTCGGTGGCGGGCGTGCGCGGCGCGATCACGCTGGCCGGCATCCTGTCGCTCCCGCTCGCCATGCCGGACGGCTCGCCTTTTCCCGCGCGCGACCTGGTGATCTTCCTCGCCGCCGGCGTCATCATCTGTTCGCTCGCCATCGCCAGCGTGGCGCTGCCGAAG